>WAOQ01000013.1 GCA_015521205.1 Desulfurococcales archaeon | reverse complement strand
CGATAATTCCATTCGCGCTACTCGTCTTATATGCATCCTATAAGGTGCTCCGAGAAAGCAGGTATAGGGCTTCGGGGAAGATAGACTGGGCAGGCCTATTGTTCCTTTCGTCCTTCTCGGTTTTCGGCTTAGTCGCTGTGACTAGGGCGCCAGGTATAGGGTGGTTTAATCCTTGGACATTATCTTTCCTCACCATTTCAGTGGTCTCGTTTATCGTTTTCATAGTGTGGGAGACCCGTGAGGAGTATCACTGTTACCGGTAAACCTAATGGCTAGCCGAAATATATTGATAGCTAATGTAGGGATCTTCTTGGCGGGATTCGCAGTCCAGATGATGAACCAGGCTGTCATCTACATTCTCCAGATGCCGGAGCCACACGGTTATGGTAAGAACATACTTCAGTCGGGTCTCCTAATGACGCCGAACGCCATCGTTATGTTGATAGTAGCACCGATCGTTGGGAAACTTATGGTTAAGATAGGGGCTAAACCGTTTGTCTACCTTGGAGCAATACTAGCAATAACAGGGTTAATTAGCCTTGCATGGAACCCTGTGAGCGGTAGCTTACTTCGATTAATCGGACTCGTCGTGGTGGTAGGGACAAGCATAAGCGTCCTCAATGTCAGCCTGATAAACGTACTAGTCTTTAGTGTTGAGAAACGCTATTTAGGAGTAACAACCGGCCTCAATAGTCTTTTCAGGAATATGGGAGCCTCATGGGGGCCAGCGGTGGCCGGGACATTGATGAGCATGTATTCTCTCATCCTAACAATGCCTAGCCCCAGAGGGCCGGTGGGGATAAGGATACCCGAAGAGACAGCGTACAGGTACCTCTTCCTACTGTCAGCACTTCTCTATATTCTCCTATTAGTCATCTCCACCCGTATAAGAGAAGTGGTCAAGATAGAGGCAGGCCGCCTGTAAACTCTCTTTCAATTTCAAACTGGTTGATGTAGAGCTTTACAATTTGAACTCTTTCGTTTGCCAACCTGCGGGCCGATTCAAGGTACATGAGACTGGGAAGTTTTAGCAGTTTCTCCTTCATATGTCCTATACTGTATTCGAAATCCCTATTTTGCTGGCATCCGTGATGTATAGCACGTGCTATACCAATGGCCCCTAGAGCATCTAGTTTGTCGGCATCACTCAATACCATTGCCTCAGGCGTTTCTGCCTTGACGCCGAGGCTATAACTATGGGCCAATATGGCATGGACTACCCGCTTAATCGTCTCGCTGGGAATGCCTAGTGTAGCAAGGTAATGCTTTGCATAGGTTGCACTCTTTTCTGCATGATGTCCTTCGCCGGGTAGGAATCTCCCGACGTCGTGGAGTAGAACCGAGAGTTCTAGTAATGTCTTGTCTACATTGAGTTCTTCTTCCCAGACGATCATTTGGGCTAGGCGGCGGACACGCTCTATGTGGGGCCACCCGTGAGCCGGGTCTTGCCCCATGATTTTCCTTGCCCTAGCCTCGACTGAACGTAGTATCTCCCGGCGTTCCATGTTCCATCATAACCCCCCATGTAAAAACAGTTCGAATCCTCGAGATTGGCGTGTTCTACATGCTCTCGTCTATGCTCTAAAAATAGGGATTTCATGGTCGTTTTTAGAGATCTCTCCTGGAGAGTATTTGCGAAATGAATAATAGAATGGCTAGATCCCAGAGGACTAGACTTGCCGCTGATAGGAGTAGCATGTTCTTTGCATGAAAGATCTGGGCCTCCTCCAGGCCTGGTACTGTAACCTCTGATCCCATGTTTAGGTATGTGTAGAGGTAGGAGGCAATTTTTTGCCCGGCCGTGAATGGTGTTACAAATCCCCCCAAAGCCTGGGCATCGAGGATGCTCAGATCTAGCTTCCCCTGTATCGCGAGGACTACTAGGATGGATGCGGGAATACCGCCTACCATGTAGCCGACGAATCCTAGAAGTATACCATTAATAGCCTTCCTGGTATAGGCGCCTAGAAGGGCTGAGGAGTATAGTAGAGGGGTTATACCTAGTCCTATGAGTAGCGAATAGGCTATCACGTTGAGTCCTCCGTTTTGTGGTCCAGCCATAATCCACGCTGCGGCGTAAGTGCTTATTCCGCCTATCAAGAAGAAAAAGAGTATTATGCCGGTTACCGTGGCCAGCTTTGCGGCCGTATATGTTAGTCTGGAGACTGGCCGTGCTAGGATTAGCTTAATTGCACCATCCTGTATGTCACTTGCGAATATGTCACCACCGTAGAGTATACCGATGAGCCATGCCAGTCCCAGTATACTAGCTATGTTAAACACAAGCGCTCCACCCGTAGCCCCGCTTATCAGTCCGGTAATGTCTAGTCCAAACACCGTAGCCCAGATGTTCGGATCCTCCGGCACATCTAAGTAGTTCCTTAGACCCAATGCCAATACTACGGGCAACACGAAGAGCGCAAGGACAAGCCAGAAGCTCTTTTTTCTGACAAGCCTCTGTAGTTCATACCAGGCTACACCACTAAATCCTTGCGAGAATGATCTCACCCCGTCTTCACCTCCTACCCCGTATCAACTGGAGATAGGCCTCCTCCAGGCTCCCGCGCCTTGCTTCGTAGGCCTCAACCCTGAAGCCAAGTTCCTCTACAAGTGATGCAACTTTATGTGCTTCCCAAAAGTCCTTTAGTTCTACTATAACGTTTCTGCCTAAGTCCCTTGCAGCGTATCCGTGGGTACGGAGTTGATATGCTGCTCGGCCAGGATCTCCTGTAGCTATGATGATGGACACGATAGGCTTGACGCCGGCTTTGGCGGCGAGTTCCTCTGGAGAGCCCTCAAATATTGTGCGTCCGGCATTTATCACCGTAACCCTGTCTACAACTGTTTCGAGTTCACGGAGTAGGTGGCTACTAACCAGCACGCCTGCACCCCCGCGGGCCAGCTTGGAGATGATGTTCCTAACCTCGGCTACCCATTCGGGGTCCAAGCCCGAAACGGGTTCGTCGAGAAGATAGAAGTCCTTCTCGAGGAGGAGGGCTTGGGCTAGGAGTATGCGTTTTCGTTGTCCCTTACTGGTCTTTGATAGTGGTCTGTCGCAGAGCGTTTCTACACCCATCTTCTCTAGGGCTTGACGAGCTAGCCTTCGTGTTTCAAATCTGGAAATACCTTCTATCATGGCTAGAGTTTCGAGGAGGTTACAAGCAGTTATCCATAGGGGTGCTTCGGGTACCTCAGGCGCGTAGGCGAAGTGTTTCCTGGCCCGGTGGTCCCCCAGTATATTGCGTCCGTCGAGGAGGATTCTTCCTTTGTCGGGGTGAACTAACCCTAGAATACTCTTGATGGTTGTCGTCTTCCCTGCCCCATTAGGTCCTATGAACCCTGTGACGCGGCCGGTTTCAAGAGTTAGCCTCGTGTTTTCGAGAGCTGGGAATCGTCCATAATGTTTGACTAAGTTTTCCGCTGTGAGTGTCGGCAATTGTATCCCCCAAATGTGACTTGTATGAGGTGTTTGGTTTATGATATATAAATGGTGTTTTGAAGTATGGGGGATGTGCTAACTTTGGATATTATATAGGCTTGAATGTTAATATTTGCCTTATAGTTTATTTGTTTTATTTTTTGTTTTCACTTAAGTCTCTCTGTACTTTATAGTATTACCCTAGTACTTTCTGGCATGCTATTATAGTATACACAGTCTAGTTATG
>WAOQ01000012.1 GCA_015521205.1 Desulfurococcales archaeon | reverse complement strand
CCCCGCCGGTATAGCAGCGCTAACGGCAACCATATTCTTGGGGATGTACTCGCTACTATACACGATATATAGAGCCTACGTTATCGATAAAACGCCTTACCAAGGCGGTATAAAGGAGTCTCTACCCCATATACCCACGATAATATCACTATTGATAGCAATCATGTTAATATTCTAGAATCCAAACAATGAAGATAAACTCCTTATTTTTCCCAGTGAGGCTTAGCAATAACAGATTATGCAAAACTCTAGGCTAGCCCCACTTATAGCTTGACGGATTCGACGTGGTTCACGCATGCTAGTAAATAAGTAAGCGCCAGCTATAGCATTATACAATACTACTCTAGCATTGTACTGGAAAGGTGGACTCGGCGCGACTATGATATTATCGGAAACACCCGATACTAAAGGCCTAGCTTTTCATCCCCTAAGCCAAATCCATAAGATTATTCGTTAAAGACACAGAATAATGTCCCCAACGAAAAGCAGAGGAAGTAAATACTTGAACCTATACACCAGTAGGATTGTTAGCCGAGCTCAGGGTATGGTCAGATCATGATATCTCCGACACCTTATCCAAGAAAGCCTGGAGGTCTCCCTGCTCTCTAGCCTTTGTCGAGGGATCCACACCCATGTGCCCCGCATTTGTTTCGACCCTCAAGTACACGTGTGCTCCCACTTTTTTCAACAAGGTGGCAAACCGGAGGGCATGGCCTGGATGGACACGATCATCATAAAACCCTGTATAGACTAGTATGGACGGATACTTTCGAGGCTTCACATTATGCATTGGCGAGTAGCTATGCAGATAGTTTCGGCTTGAATATCCAGGTTCATTCGGAATCCACGGTGAAAGAGTTCACAAGGCTCTATGGAGTGGGCCCGTGGATGGCCCGAATCGCGGTTGTGATGGTTCAACCACCCTTCCCGGTAAGCTTCACCAGCGGCCTGGCTGTGTGGAGAGGGGTTTATGATACTCGGCAGGGAAGCATTTAGATTCAAGGTGAAGGATTTTCTCGAGGCTAGGAGACTATGCGGGTCTAGCCATGTATCTTGTAGCACTAAACTATGAAGCCAGGAAAAAGAGGAGGCTTTAAGGGGAGACTGGGCACTATGGAATTCCTAACTACGTGAGCCTGGGCTCCTTCTCCCTATAGGTGAGAGGATCCCATCTGATGCTAGCCAATACGAGTGAGACCGTGTATACGACTCCTGTAATAATGTTCGAGACAATCTTCCCCGTGTCAGCTCTGAAGAGCAAGTTTGGCAGGACCAGGAAGGCCAGTAATAATATGCCGGATGCTAGTGCCGAACTGGTTACTCCCAGTGTGCTCTTACTATAGATGTACCCGCTGAGGACGCCGAAGAGAGCTCCTATAATGAGCATGAAGATGACAGCAATGATACCGGAGATCGGTAGAACAACTTCAAGATATTTCCAAAGTAACTCTTCTGAGACTGGGACGGCTATGCTTTTCTTATGCATCTCTTCAATGACTTCGTCGACACTCGGCAGACTAGCATATATAATTATTGCCTCCACGAAACCGGAGGCCAGGCCCGCTATGGCGCCGTTTCTAGCAAAACCTGTCTTGGTCATTGTTTACTCCATCCTCTCCAACACCACAGCAGTCCCATAGACTAGTATCTCAGCTGCCCCCGCGGCTAGCTGTGCAGTGGAAAGCCTAGCTCCTAGGACGGCGTTTGCTCCCATCTTCATGGCTTTATCCACGAGTCTCCGGAGAGCTGTCTCCCGGGACTCTGCCAGTAGCTCAGTATAATCACTAATCTCTCCTCCAATTATGTTCTTAAAGGCGGCTTTGATGTCTTTCCCTATATGCTTGGCCCGGACGGTGCTAGCCGACACTAGACCTAGAACCCGTTTAACCCTATAGCCTGGCACGTTTTCCGTGGTAACCACTAGAAAATCTTCTCCCATGGCTCTATCGCCTCAAAACGTTTTATCCAGCATATATAACTTAGTGATTTATTGCTATTATCGTTTCCCCCTAGTATACCTATCAGGACTATTACTGCCATTGACGACAACGAACCCATAAAGCCTCACATAGCGTTTCCTAAACCTGCGCGCTAACATCACGTATCCAAGAATAATCACTGGTGAAGCCAACAACAATGACAGCAAGAAATACTCTAGTCCCCCTCCGGGAAATAGTAGCAGACGAACAGCGTGGCCAGAAATAAGCCACGCAAGCACAGTTATGTAATGAGCCACGTGGTATAACGCGGCTGGCCTAGTATACCTCTCGAAAAGCCTTAACACGTAACCTATGAATACAAGCATCATACCAGTGATACCGGAAACGATTTCTAAAGCCTCCACAGGGGGACCTCTCCTCGCTAATACCGAGTAAAGGGGACTTCTTGGTGCTAGGCCAAAGAACACCGTTACTGCCGATAAACCCAAGAGAATCAGCACAGTAGACCTGGCCAATACACAGCTCCCCCAAGAGATATACATAATACTCTAGCGAGAAAATAAATATTCCTATTATAGCTGGAGATCTAGTCTCGAAAAATAAGAATCATGATAGTCCAACCACTCTTAACAGGAATGCTTGCAGATCGGCTTGCTCTCTAGCCTTTGTCAACGGATTGGAGCCCATATGCCCGGAGCCAGTCTCAACTCTAAGGTACACCGGTGCCTCGACCTCCTCTAATAGAGCTCCGAAACGTAGTGCATGACCGGGATGTACACGGTCATCATGCAGTCCGGTATAGATGAGCGTCGGCGGATACATTTCAAGCTTAACGTTATGCATTGGTGAGTAGCTGAAAATGTATTCCCGATACTCGGGATCGTCCGGGTCACCGTACTCATCTATCCATAGGCTCCCAATATAGAGTTTATGAAACCTTAGCATATCGATCACAGGGTAACCTATCAACGCCGCATCCAGTAGGTCTGGCTCTTGTGTAACGACCGCCGACACGAGGAGTCCACCATTACTGCCTCCCCACCCGGCCACCCAGGCTCCCCGAACCTTAAACTTCCGTGCCACTGCTTTGAAATCTTCAAAAACATTCTTCTTATTCAATCTACGCCCTGCCTCATGCCATTGTTCCCCGTACTCGCCTCCTCCACGCAGATTAGTCATGACAAACGAGAATCCATGATCAAGTAGAGGTTTTAAGTGACCAATATACCGTGGCGTGAGGCTCACCCCGAAACCTCCATACCCATATAGAAGCACGTGCTTGGATCCAGTTCCCGGCATCCGCGCTACAAAATAATGGATAGGCGTCCCGTCACTACTCTCCGCCCAGTCCTCATCAACCTCCAAGTCTAGATCAACACGTGTTCCATAAACCATCTGCATAGTGGGAAGCACGTAAAGACTCATGGGCTTGTTAAACGACTCTCCCATGGCTAATATCTTGTTCCTCCACCTTCTCAGAAATAGTATAGCAAAGGGTTCCCGGGGCAATTGTTCTCCCAATAGAGCACCCTCGAAATCATAGGTTTGTATAACACTTTTCGCGTCGACCAACCGCACAACCAATAATCCACCATCATAGGCTATAGCATCCTCGATAGGAAACTTTTCGTGTGCCGGAATAACCTCCCTAACACCATCTTTACTGGCCTCAACCACCCTACCAGTACCCAGTCCATCGTAAACCACTGCATAAATTCGTCCATCAAAGGCGCCGGCTGGACGCAGAGGTACACCCGGATCCAGGACAAGCTTCCATTTGCCGGGATCCCCTAGAGGACCAGCATAGAGCATCGAACGACTCCATCCCTTTGAAACCGTGAGCAAGACGGTATCTTCATCATATACAGGGTAGAGGCTCACAAGATAGCCCTTCGGCAGCCCTTTACCCCAGACAACCTCCTCCCGACGATCTACCATGCTTCTAAGGATAACCCTCTCCGAGGGGATCTCGCCGCCGTCTGGCGGGGGTTTGCGCCTGTACATGCGGAGATAATAGTACTGTTCATCATCTCTCCAAACAATGCCGTAGACATATCCTTTCACGCTGTCAACGATGTCTAGGCTAACTGTGTCTAGGATGTCTATAGTGCTTTTATCGCTCCCCACGGTGTACCCTACGCCTATCTTACTACAGTCGGGGGAGGGGTATACACCCCAAACCACTATTCCAGGTCTCTCGAATATTATCCGCTCACCAGGAATCTCTACAACCTTGAATCCTTCCTTGCTACGTACCACTACGTAGACTTTATCCTGACAGACATGAAAGGTGTAAACATACTCTACGCCATACCATTCCATGATCTCCGGTAAAAGTTTACCTGGTAGATCGCCAAGAAAATCCTGTAGTCTCGTATTGTGTCTCTGAATGAATTCTTTGGTTCTAGGATCATTAAGGTTTTCAAGGTATAGGAACTTATCCAATGCGGGAACACCCTCTCTAGTCGCTCTTTATGTTAGTCAGGGGGAGGTAAAAAAGAAGGGAATACTAATAACATCCTCCTAATGGTGGTTCTCCCTTGAGGGCTTTAATGGCGATAATCCAAGCTGTAGATTCTTCAGAACTGGGAGGTTTTGTTGTCCTGTAGTCTTGTTTTTGAATATATCTTCGGAGGTTTTCTATAATTCGTTTTAGTTTATTTATATGTACTTTAGAGAATAATCTTTTCGTGTTAGTATCTTTTATCCTGTCTCGTATCATGGTATAATGGTGTAGGCAGAGGATTGACGAACCATGTATGTATTGTTCGATTATGTTTCTGTCAGTTATACATGATGCGAAACCGTTGACGTAAAGTTTCTCAATCTCGGATGCATGTTTACAGAGAATACATTCTCCTGTACTAGGTATAGTCTCATTCTCGATTCTCTTGATTATTGATGATAGTATATCCTCGTATATTATGGATGGTCCCAAGGCGTCTAGATAGTATTTCTTTTTCACGATATGGGCCAGCATCCATGCGTGTTTGCCGCATAGACCCAAACTTTCTCGAAGATCGGACCTAGTTCCCGGGTCATTCACTCGTTCGTATAGAATATTCTCTATCATCTGCTCCTCGGCGCGACGTATAAGACGGCAAACGGGGCAACCCCGCTCTTCTAGTTTTTCATTTATATCCAAATAAATGATCCTATTGCAGCTATTCTTTGATCTGGGAATCACATTGCCATGATGTATTTTGGGACTTTTTCTCATACGTTTAGACAAGACTAGTCCCCCAACGATACTTAGCCCAGTTGAAGCTTTTTGCCAAGAAATATAGGAATTTCCTCAGGTAGATTATACTATATTTTTAGGTGATGCCGGCGGATATGTTCTCATCTCTAATTACGACATAATTTTTGTTGACTTATTTTGAGCATCTCATTCTCGGAGTGTGTAGAATGGATTTAATGAATTGAGGCCGTTGAATGATTCTTTTCTAGAATATTTGGATCGATGTTATGC
>WAOQ01000011.1 GCA_015521205.1 Desulfurococcales archaeon | reverse complement strand
CCTTGCAGCAATAAACGCATTCCGCGTTTATGGTGCTAAATTCGTAGGTATTTCCACCGACCACGAAGGTATGGATACCCATGAGCTAGAGCAAACATTGAGGAAACTAGCGGCAGAAGGTGTCAAGCCAAAGTTCGTTTACATGGTGCCAACATGCCAGAACCCTGGAGGCTTTACCATGTCAATGGAGAGGAGAAGACATTTCATGGAGCTAATGGAACAGTATGACCTTCTAGTCGTCGAAGATGACCCATATAGTTATTTCACGTTCGAAAAGATAGAGTATGAACACCTTAAGAATATCGATCGTAATAACAGAGTACTCTATGTTGGTACACTAAGCAAGATATTGGCTCCAGGACTAAGGATAGGATGGGCCCTAGGGCCTAAGGAACTCATAAGCCAGCTAGAACTGGCAAAACAAACCCTGGACCTACACACTTCAACCCTAACCCAGTATATAGCCATGGAGGCCATAGAGAAAGGAGTTGTCGGGAATACCATAGAGAAGGCTAGAGAGCTCTACCGTCTAAAGAGGGATAAGATGATAGAGGCTCTAGAGAAATACTTCCCAAGTCATGCACGCTGGACAAAACCAGTTGGCGGCATGTTCGTCTTTGTATACCTTCGAGAAGACATAGACACCAAAGCGTTAATGTACAAGGCCCTAGACCACGGAGTCGCGTACGTACCGGGACAATCATTCTTTGTTGACGGAAGCGGGAAGAACACTATGAGGCTCAACTATAGTTTCCCAAGCCCAGAACAGATCGAGGAAGGCATTAGACGCCTCGGGAGAATGCTCTCCCAACTCTAAACCCCTCTACACGTTCTACATCGTCGTCCCCCTTAAATTACATGCTAATACAACCATATTCTTCCAGGGTCGGGAATGGAGGAGATAGTTCACCTTATGAGTAAACGATTACGACGAATAATAATTGAAGAACTAGTAAACACGTATAGCGGCAAAGGTCTAGCTGAACTCCTAGGGGTAAGCCCTGCAGCAGTCTCAAAATATCTCTCCGGCGTAATGCATCCAAGCGACAAAACGATGATTCGAGCCCTCTCTCTCCTAAAAGGAGAACAAAAAAGGAAAATTTACCAGATGATAGTCGACGAACTCGCGAATGGACTTTACAAATCCGTACGTGAATTCCACCGTTATATCGAGTGGAGTCCGTCTCTATCAAGAACTTACAATGCGCTAGAAGTCCTACGTAAAACGTCGGTTATACCAATCAAAAGACACATCCCCTAGCCAACCCTTCTTGTTTGCCTTCCAGACGAGAAGGCTATAATCTTAAGATTCTCGCCGGCCTCAAGAAGCCATCCAGCCAGTATCCTAGCCATAGAACGTTTAGCCTCCTCCAGACCTATAGTCTTATACCCTGCCTCCCGAAAAGCCTTCAGAGCTGTTTCGGCATCAATCCTTTCTAGGAACCTGCCAATGAGCTCATCGAAAATCTCGGCTAAAGACCTACCAACTTTTTCACGTGCAATCTTTTTGAGTATTTCATAGTCCTCATTATCCAAAAAGGCTTTCTCCAAAATATCCTCCCTACCCTCTTTCCTAAGGAACTCCCAATACTTCATGAGAGGTTCGTAGTCTTCGATTAGATATCCCGTGGCGAAGAACGGTCTTTTCATGTTCTTCTTACACGACACCCTGATCACCATTCATTACGGGTGACAATGGTCATGCTAGCCCTTTATTAACTATCTTCCAAACCCTAAAACCTTCTTAGGCGTCTAATACCAAGAACACTCTGGGGGCTACTAAAAATTGGTACAGGACTTTGTGCTTGATACAACGGCATTCACAGAAATAAGAGTACGCCAAAAAATTGGAGCTAAGAGTCTATCCGAAGTAATAACACGGTTAGTCGAGCTCTTCCGAGAAACTAGGATGCTATTAGAAGTTCACTATTATATGACACCTTCCATGTGGAACGAGCTACGAAGATTCCTGTTAGGCAATGGTGTATCGCTTGATCTGGTAAACGAACTGGGCACATGGGTTACCGTAAAAGCCCCGGACAAGCTTAACGTGAGGATACCAGCATCTGTTTTCTCCGAATACGTCTCTGATATGAGGAAAAGAATATACAAAGGACTACGCGTGGCCGAAGACGCGATTGCCAAGGTACACCGTGAATGCGGGACAAAAGAATGCCTAGGAAACGTTATCCGGGATCTCAGAGATAAATACCGAAATGCGTTACGGAAGGGAATAATAGACAGCCCAGAGGATCTCGACGCGGTTATACTAGCACTAGAACTCAGAGCCGCCATCGTATCAAGCGATGCGGGAATAAAACACATGTCAGAACAGCTTGGAATAATGGTCATAGACCCGGAGCATTTTGTAGATAGCCTAGAGAGGATGTTACGGATGGCGCGGAAATATGGAACCCGGAAGACAGGTCGCCCCTAAACATCCTAACCCAAACCATCGTATTTCTAAGACCAGGGAAACGCATATAAGACACATGGTATAAACTCGATAGACAAGGCCTATCCAAGATGGTGAGAGCCGCCGTAGCTCAGCCGGCAGAGCGCCGGCCTCGTACCGGTCTTCTGAGCTAAAAAGCCGAAGTCGAGGGATAGCCGGCGGTCCCGGGTTCGAATCCCGGCGGCGGCTCCAAACCTCCTATTCACAAGCTAATAGAATCCAACACGAGCATTATCACAAAACCCGTGAAGAACCCTAATGTTGCCCTGTCACTATCCTTTATCACATCTGGCGTGATCTCATGGATGACAACATAAACCATTGCACCAGCCGAGAACGCCATGAGCAACGGCAGAGTATAAGGGATGATAAACGCGGTCAAAAACGGTATATACGCTGCTAAAAACTCACTTAACCCGCTAAGTATGCCGACCCCGAACCCCCGGATCCTACTACCATAAGCCAACGCGATAGGTATAGCAACAGCCAAGCCTTCAGGGATATCTTGTATACCAATAGCTAGTGCCAGTGACAAACCATCATGCCAACTATAAGTAGCTGCCGATCCCACCGCCATGCCCTCGGGAATGTTATGAATAATAATCGCCATGGAAACGAGCCACATCTTAGAAAGATTTACCCTGATGCTAGGTCCCTCGTATCTATCCTCTGTATGAATGTGAGGCAACATTCTATCCAAAACCCATATAGTGGAAGCCCCCACTATGAGCCCCGGTATTGCCATAACAACCCCACCCATGTCAAGCGCGGGCAAAAGGAGACTGGTAAAACTGGCAACTAGCATTATCCCAGCCGAGAAGCCCATGCCTATGGGATAAAGGTGTCTACCGCTGGTTCGAAGGCTAAATAACAAGACAGGTAAGCTACCCAGGGCTGTCAATAAGGCCGGGATCAAAGCTATTTCCGTAAACTCCACCAATGCTATCGCCAACAGAGCCTCACCAGGTATTTGTCGACGAGTAGAAATGCTCGTATAGACATTACAGTAGATAACAGGGTTATAAGTTGGACTATTGAGAAAAGAAAAAGTTGTTGGGATGGTTTCCGGGTTCCTTACTTCACCCTACTGTTACATAGAGGTACACGTAGAATTGGCTCGGCTGGTAGTAGAGTAGATACGAGTCTCCATAGACGTTGCTACCCCAGATGACTGAGGGCCACACACCGTCAACAGGTATAATCACTAGGAATGTGCCATTAGCGTCTCCGCTGGCCATAATAGTTGCTGTGAAGAACTTCATGCTAAATGGCCATAAGGTAGTTGGTGCCACGTTTACTGATATACTGCCTGTAGCGTTGCCTAGTGGTAGTACCATGATGTTGCTGGTGTTGATATAGCCGTCGTACATGTCACCGCTATAGAAGACGATATTCTGCGATGTCATGCCTCCAGCGGGCAATGATAATGTTGTTGGCGTGAATTGTTTGAGGGCTCTCAGATTTACTATTACACTGTCACTCGGGGTTGCAGAGAATATCTGATGTACCACAACCCAGTAAACCACAGCATCGCCGGCGTAATTATCTAGCTGCGGTGCCGCTACCGGACTTATCACTTCAGCTTTGGTCGGCGAGGGGAAGTCGAAGTAGGTATATACACCGTAGGCTCCGACAAAACTGGATACTCCAGATAGTTTTGCCGCAGTTACCGCACCATCTATCCAAGTCGCGTACGAAGGATCGCTAACGCCCCAGTAGTTCATGCCGGGACCTATTACGCCGACGTCGAAGCTGGACGTGGGATCACTCCAGGTGACGCTGACCTGCAGGCCACCTATGCTACCAGCAGAGTTATAGATCACTACAGGGTAGACCCTCCAGTCTCCTGTTTCTGGTCTCCAGCCCTGGTCAAGTGCACCTTTGAATGCATAGTTGTTGTAGAAGAGGCTCTGGTATGCAGGGTATATGGCTTTGCTAGGCATGTCCGGCGAGAGCACTGTTGGAACAGCTACCGATATCGGCACAAATATGGTTTGTCCGTCGATCGTAACTATGGCGTAACCTTCATAGATCCCTGGTCCAGTTGCGAGAGGCACGTTAGCCTCTACAGTGAAGCTGTCACTAGACTGGTTGACTACGTTGAACCAGCTCCACTCTCTGAACTCGTAATTCTTCATATAAATGTTGAAAGGTACTAGTCCCACATCGGTACCATACCATGCGTTCGAGAATATTCTTAGATCAAGCACTGGCGCCATCGTAGCGTTTGTCGGCGTCATGTTCATGTATTCGCTTAGATAGCTTAACGCGGTTTCCTTGGTTAACTCGAACTCGGCCTGTGGGTTGCCAATCTGTACGTGCATTACGTTTCCTTCGCGTATGTCATATTGTATTCTAGCGGTCTCCTGCACAGACACTGTGTTGTTGAAATCATAGTCTATCCAGTAGGAGAGCTCTGCTCCCATAACATAGAATGGCGTATAGCTACCGTTTCTTCCATAGGGATCCATGACCCATAGTGGATAGGATACAGTGATCTCATCTAGATCCCCAGTGAATATCGACTGTTCTAGAACCAATAATAGCCTGGAACCCGATGGTAAGGCTGACAGGTTAAGGTATAGCTTGCCCCTGTCGACCACAGCGTAGGGTTCGGACACTGGTACATAGCCTTGGCCTGGTATATATATCCTAGAGGCGTTAAGGTCAACGTATTCTAGAGGTAGATATCCCTTGGTTCTTACTAGGTGTACGAAGTCGACTTCGGGTGTCCCCGAAACATTTCCATATGTTCCTATATGCGCAGTCAGCGTCTTCGAGGTTCCCGGCGGTACTACGCCGAAGTAGAGGCTTGTGTCAGCGTATCCGTCCCATATTGCATGTATCTGGTCTAGCGGGGCTCCTAGCAGGGCTGCCATCGTTATGTCGTAGAACTGGATTATGTTAGTAATACTATCATGGCTGTATACCGTGAACCCGCCGTCGAGTATCGTGTTTATAGCATTAGTAATGTTTACGTGCCCACTACCCTGCGAGAAGGCGTCATAGCCCATCGGTGTGGCGGTACTCTTAACAAGCGTCTTCACCGTCATGGGGTCTACACTATACCCATTGTCGCGTAGTGCCTGAATTATAATGGCGATAGAACCAGCGGTCATTGGAGTCGCTTCACTGGTTCCGCCGAAGAGGTCGAACGCATACAGTCCGTCACCGTATCCGTCTATTGGTCTGCCCACGCTCCACGCGAAGCTGCCTATGTTTGATACGTCTGGTTTAGTGTATCCAAACTGTGTTGGACCGCGATCGCTCCAGCTTATTACTTGTCCATAGGCTCCAGGCAAGTATCCATAGACGGGCCTGTAGAAGAACTCTGTCGTGGCTGCGACGGTTATTACTGCTGTAGAGGTGCCAGGCATAGTTACGCTTCCGAACCCGGGCCCGCCGTTCCCGGCGGCCTGGACTATGATTGTCCCGCTGAGTAAAGATATGACGTTCTCGAAGAGTGCCGTCACGTCTGCGTCGCTACCGTATCCATTTATGAGGAGATAGCTGCTACCCCAGCTGTTGCTGATCACGTCTGCTTGATGGCTTCCGGTGTAGACCCATGCGAATGACGAGGGATCTACTAGGTCGAAGCCCGCAAGGAAGAGCTGTGCAATCACTACGTTCCCATTCCAGAGGGCCGGTGCACCCCCTATCTTTGCATGGGGGGCTATACCGGATAGGTTGTATATGCCATCTCCATAGCCTAGTGGTCTAGGCACATTGCCGCGTCCCGCCACTACATGAGCACAGAAAGTACCGTGGCTGTGGAAGTCGAATACTAGGTCAAACCACCACCCGTACTCCGTGTCCATTCCAGGTAGTATATAGCCGATGGACTCCCAATCATCTCTCCAGTCAAAACTCCAGTTCATACCGGTAAGGACTCCGAAGGCATCATTAAAGGCTGCCGAGAGGGCGCCAAGGCTAAAGTCGTTGACACCGTCTCCTGTAAAGTCTCTCGCAACTACTTCGTTGCCATAGGATACTGGTGCCTCGTCGATGAAGCTGAAGTCTGCCCAGGAGGCATTGATCGATCCTGGATCGATGTATCCGAACTCGGCGAGCAGGTTGGCTACGAAATAGTATGTCGTTGAGAGATCTATGTAAGCTGTATCGTATAGCGTGTCATTGTCGTTTATGCTATCAGTCAGTATGGCAGGCGCTAGGTACCAGAGGAAGAAACCTCCAGTATAGATGTTTTGTGATACGAGTCCAAAGCCTATGGGTGCACTCATATTCACAGTATCAGGCACGGTAAAGTTCTGGTATACCGCAGGATACATGTAATAGTCATAGCTACCGCTGTAGAAGTCATACATGAATACGATGCCATAATCTGTTAGGTAGAGTCCACCGTCATATCCGTCATAGTAAAGTACATAGTCTCCATAGGCTCCTCCCGCGAACGGGAAGACCTCAACAGTATCGTTTGCTACTGGTATTGCTGGGTTGACGGTAAGGACGAGTCCTACCTCGTCTGCGTCAAAGAGCAGGGGCATCCCGGCTGCGTCCCGGGCTATTGCTTCCACGCCTAGATCACTCGAGCCTAGGTCGACGCCAGTATCTACTATTGCAACGTTAACGCCTTCACCAGTGTATCCGAGATCCCAGGCATATGTGGCGCCTAGAATGTCTCTTGCACCATAAATAAGGCTGCCGAAGCCTCCGCCTGTTCCTTCGCTCTTCTCTATTTCCAATGCCTTAGGCATTGTTGGCTCGTACTGTTTGTCCAGCATTACATAGGATACGAATGGTAGATCTGCTATTTGTTGGACTTCATCCATGTCAGCCCATGCGAAAAGGATACCGCTCTTACCGTTAAAGCTGGCCCCGCTTACGACGGTCGCTATATCCTTTATTTTCTCGACTGCTTGTTCGCCTCCGGTGTAGAGGATGGCTATCCTCGCCTTACCGTCGGAGATCCTGAAGAGCTTCTCCCCTTGTAGGGATGACTTCAAAGAATCGAGTCCAACGTCCTTGGCGCCTGGTATTGGTAGTGTCGGAACGCTCTTGTAGGTGTCTTCTTTTAATAGTTCAGGCGAAACTTTTGATTTCCACATGTCGGCTCCATACTTGCCATAATCTCCAGCTAATTTTGCATAGTTATTAGGGCTTGTCGATGGGAAAGCGTATGAAC
>WAOQ01000010.1 GCA_015521205.1 Desulfurococcales archaeon | reverse complement strand
CACACAATTTCAATACAGGAACTCCCGGTTCAACCATAGAAGCTCCTTGTTCTCTAACTTGCTTGGCGATCATGCCTGCCAAAAGGTATTGTTTGAGTATATCCTCGTCCAACGCTTCACCACCATTTTGCTAACTGCAATTATCAAATCGGAGGTTTAGAATTTACACTTATGCATATAAGAGATAGGTGGCGCCGGGGGCGGGATTCGAACCCGCGCGGGCTCCTGCCCACTGGCTCTCAAGGCCAGCCCCTTAAACCGCTCGGGCACCCCGGCACCCTTTATCCTAACATGAACTAGTATGGGTAGTATAGTTGTGAAAAGCTGCTCATCCATATTACACTATTATTGTTTATACTTGAAGTTTATTTAGATAGCTTAGATTTTCCCACGTTTAGATTATCTTAACTTCTATGTGAACATCCTTTGGAACTCTAACTCTCATTATTTGTTTCATGACACGTTCGTCAGCTGCTACATCAATTAGTCGTTTATGGATCCTCATTTCCCATCGTTCCCAATGTTTCGACCCTTCACCGTGAGGAAGCCTGAATACTGGAACAACTAACCTCTTAGTAGGTAGAGGTATCGGTCCTCGTATAGGCGCGCCAGTTTTCTCTGCTATCTGTACTATCTGCTCTACCACTTTTTCTAGGCTCTTGTGGTTAGGACTCCATAACCAAATCCTTACTTTTCTCACCACTGCTGTTCCCTCCGGTCTACGCCTTTGTCACCATCCCGTCATGCTAGGATTTTAAGGGTTACCGTAGTTTCCGGGGTGCATAACCTTCCATCCTAACGTTTATACGGAAAAAAGAACGTGTAGGAAAAGAGTTAGAGTAGGAAATAGGGATTACTTCTTGGAGATCTCGACCTTTGCAGGCTTTACTTCTCTTACGATACCAATACCGATGGTCTTATTCATGTCCCTCATAGCGAAGCGGCCGAGCTGTTTAATCTTCTGGAACTCCTCAATTACGAGCGGCTTGATAGGCTTAAACCGTACTATAGCGGCATCTCCCTGCTTTAAGTAGCTTGGGTTTTGTTCGACTACCTTACCGGTTCTGGGGTCGATTTTAGCGACGATTTCCACTATTCTAGAAGCGACGCTGGCAGTATGTACGTGGATTACTGGTGTATAGCCTACTGTTATGGCTGAAGGGTGCCATATGACGAATATTTGTGCGGTAAATTCCTCAGCTACAGTCGGTGGATTATCGACGTGTCCTACCACATAGCCTCTCTTAATATCCTTCTTACTTACACCTCTAATGTTAAATCCTATGTTGTCTCCGGGCTCTGCTTTTTCCATCTTGGTATAGTGCATCTCGATGCTTCTTACTTCACCCGCCTTACCGCTGGGCATGACAACTACCTTGTCGCCTACTCTGAGTACACCGGTTTCTACTCTTCCTACAGGAACTACTCCGACGCCAGGTACCTGTAGCACGTTCTGGACTGGTATCCTTAGAGGTTTGTCTACAGGCTTTGCTGGGGGTTGTAGCATGTCGAGAGCCTCGACCAATGTGGGTCCATTGTACCATGGCATGTTGGGGGATCTCTCTATGAGGTTTGCTCCAGTCCAAGCTGATACTGGCACAAAGTGTATTTTGTCAACCTGATAACCTAGACCTTTCATGAACTTTTTCAGTATTTCAGTGATTTGCTTGTATCTTTTCTCGCTGTAAGGTGGGTCTGTAGCGTCCATCTTGTTGACGGCTACGACAACCTGCTCAATGCCCATAGTCTTAGCTAGAAGCAGGTGCTCTCTGGTCTGTCCTTCCTGGCTCATTCCAGCCTCGAACTCACCTTTTCTTGCAGAGACTGTTAGGATGGCAGCGTCTGCTTGGCTAGCACCAGTAATCATGTTCTTAATGAAGTCTCTGTGGCCGGGGGCATCGATTACTGTGAAATAGTATTTTCTAGTCTCGAACTTCATGAAGGTTAGGTCGATGGTAACTCCTCGCTCACGCTCTTCCTTCAGCTTGTCAAGGAGCCAAGCGTATTTGAACGACTCTTTACCTTTGGCTTTTGCTGCTTCCTCTAGCTCTTTGATTTTCTTCTCGTCCACGAAACCCAAACGATATAGCAGGTGTCCTACCAGGGTGCTCTTACCGTGGTCTACGTGTCCTATTACTACCAGGTTCATGTGTGGTTTGCTCATTTTATATCACCTATTTTTTGTATGTCATACCGGGTTGTCGAGAGTATGATCCACCTATTTGTGGTATTAAAAAGGTTAGCCTTACCTTGAGCTCAATGCTATTCTCTCGATCTCCTCTTTCTGTCTCACTGCGTAGCTATTAACGTCTCCACGTGCCGCCAATATGATTTCATCTGCTAGACATTCTTCTATAGGTTTAGGGTTGTTGAATGCACAATTCCTAGCACCGTCTGCTAGGAATTTTAATGCTAGGTCGACACGTCGTTGGGGTGAAACATCAACTGATATCCTATAAGTTATACCACCATACGTTATCCTGGTAGTTTCTTCTCGCGGTGCAGAATTTTCTATAGCCCTTATGAGCACCTGTAGCGGGTTTTCACCGGTTCTTAGGTAAATAATGTCAAATGCTGTTTTTACAATATTGTATGCCAACTGTTTTTTGCCGCCGTTTCTCCCAGGTCTCATCAACTTGTTGATAAGCCTCTCAGCTATAGGCACCTCTGATTTGCCGAATCTTCTGTGTTCGTGTCTTCCACCCGTGTGGGGGAGCCATACAGGTCTTAGGGAGATATATCGTTTAAGCCCGGGATCTCTAACTTGGACTCCCACGAAGCTCCATTTTCCAAATAACCGAATAGCATCGGCCCTTAATTCCACCTCGGCGATTTTAGCCGAACTCATAGCCAATCCACCCTCCTATTCCTGTTGATGAACGGCTGGTTATAAGGTAGGGCTTTTAAAGTTGCAGTGGAACTTTTTCAAAGTAGACGACGAGTAAGCCCGGGTAAGACAAGCTAATGGTTACCGATAAACCCCCGCCGAGAATAGTTGGAAGCCCGGGTGGACGATGTTACTGGTGGGCTAGGTTGGGGAAAAAGGAAATTCGTGAGACAAAACAACGTTTGATAAAGGTGATCGATGTTACTGCTTTCATGGTTGTTGCAAACAATATGTACAGCACTGTTATACATTGCCAACTTGAGGATGGACGATCATTATCACTTTACCATGTACCTTACGAGATAGTGATAGCACTTAATAATCTGGAACAAATAGAGGAGACCGCAGTAGTACGTGCATCCATATTTGATATACTCCCACAGCTGGCTTTCTTCAAAGAGGGAATATCTAAGATCCTTCATAGAGTCATAATAGATAAACTTGACTTAAACACGGGTCTTTACACGGCGACAGCCGAATTTCGTTTTGGCGAATTGATTGTTAAACGCAACATGATTCCTAGTCATGCTATATACTTAGCAACTGTGGCAGGAAAACCAATATATGTTACAGAAGAGCTGGTAAGCCGATATGGGGAAGAAGAGTAGACGCGGAAGGGTGGTTTCTTAAAGATTACCTACTTGGCTTTTGTTTTCTTCCAAGAACCAGCTCCTTTATACTGACACCGTTAACCATAACCACCCTATACCTGACCCCAGGTATGTCTCCCATAGAACGCCCTCGAGGGCCACCTATACCCTCTATAATAACCTCATCGTGTTCGTCGATAACCTTTAATCCACCATCATAAGGTACGAAGGCGGTTACAACCTTGTTGTTCTTTACTAGTTGAACCTTCACTGCCTTTCTTAAGGCCGAGTTAGGCTGTCTCGCCTCTATACCTACTTTTTCAAGGACTATACCCCTAGCCATAGGAGCTCCTTCTAATGGGTCTACTTTCAGCTTAAGCCCTAACATCCTTATCTTGAACTCTCGTTGGCTCCACCTGAATTTAAGCCGTTTTTTCCTTAGCTTTCTCGCCGCAAACATCCCCATTGGAGACTTTTTCCCAGTCACGCGTAATACACCCCTCACGACTATGAAGGTTTGTTCTTGGTGTGCCGCTTATAAAGACTTCCCACGCATCTTTAGCTCAGGGCAACATGGTCTATATCAAAAAGCCTCGCCAAGATCATCCTTGCCTTCTTAATGTTTTTTCCGTTTCTGCCTATAGCCCGTCCCTTCTGTTCCATCGGGACATTAATGTAGAGTATCTTCTTGTCATTCTTTTCGATCAAGTTCATACGTGTAATATTGACTCCTTTGAAAAGTGTTTTAACCATATCTTCCAACGATTCCGCATATTCTATGATTTCCACGTTTTTCTTTAGGAGCTCAGCAAGTTTCCTCGCGTTGGATCCCCGTTTACCGATGGCCTTACCCATATCCTCTGCTTTTACAACATAGATTACTCTATCAAATTCCTCATCAATAATACAATCCATAACGGTGGCTCCCGTGATATCCTGAAACAATGCTATGTAACGTAGTTCCTCAGGGCCCAACCTTGCAGGCACCTTAGGCACCCTCCTCTACAACCTCTAAGATAGCCGACGAGCCTTCGTCGAGTACGGAGATCATGGATACGGGAAATGGTTTACCACACAAGGCTCCCAGCTCCATTGTTGTTCCCTTGTACGTATATACAGGTATCTTTGAAAGCTTAGCATAATAAAGAGCGCTATCCCTGTATTTTGGGGGCGCATTACTCGCTATTATAAGCAACTTCGCCTTGCCAAGCTTTAAAGCTTCAATACTTTCCTTCGAGCCCATAGTATATTTCCCGCTTTTCAAGAGATCTTTTAATGCGCGCTCAAACGACACCATGCACTACTGCACCTCCTCACGCCTCTTTTTGCCCTGCTATCCTGTAGGTTAGCCTAATTCCTCCTGTCCCCATATTTATAACCTTACCTGCTATGATTGCCTCAGCAACTCCTCTAAAATGCTCTGTCTCTCCCGAGGCCGCGGCTCTGAATAACTGTTTCTGTGTCTCTTCGAAGGCTGCTCGGGCCAAGGGGCTGGCTTTCTCGCCCATGATGCCGGTTCTCCCTATGGCTTTTACCCTACCACTCCAAGTCATAAGATCTGCCACGAGTAAGAGATGTCTTAGATCCACATCTAAACCAGCGTTAGAAAGTACTTCTTTCATCTCCTCTATGATAGTGTATCTTGCAGCTTCGATTCCTAAAACCGATGCTACCTCGTGTATGTCATTGGTTCTTACCCTTGTATAATCGACGCCTGGGACGTTAATTACTTCGGCCAGGTTCGAACCTTCGGTGAGTATCACGTATTCCTCGAACTCACCGGTTTCGGGGTTTCTTATACGTTCAATAACTGTCTTCCTTATCCCTTTGATCCCCTTTATTTTTGTCTGTTCTATCTTCTCTGCTATCTTGTCTAGCTTTCGAATATCAAGTAGTTCTTCTGATGTTATATAGACGCTGACAGCTGGGGGATCCTCACTTTCTACGATGACATCACCTATATTTAGCTTCTCGATAACCTCGACAACGTCTTCGAGGGAGACTCCCTTGTCCTCCATCGCAGATGGATCCAATCGGACGGTTATTGTAAAGTTCACCGGATCCTTTTCGATTACATCAGCTACTTTCCTAACTGTAGTATACTCTATTTCTCGAGCTATACGTTTCGCGGCTTCAACATCTCTCTTTATACTTTCTTCCAAATAGATTCTCATCATTGGTGTTGAGGGCTTCTTCCTAGCATCAACAATCTCTATTAATCTAGGAAGTCCTAGGGTAACATCGAACTCTATCATACCAGCATAGTGGAAGGTTCTCAGGGTCATCTGGGTACCAGGTTCCCCTATGGATTGTGCGGTAACAGTACCTATCGCCTCACCGGGCTGATAGAGGTTTTTGATATATTCCTCAATAACTCTTTCAACGACTGCTATTTTTTGTCTCGTGCTTAACTTCTCCTCCTTAAGCTTCTTCTCTAGTTCGCTATAGATTTTAGGTGGCAAAATATTGCGTGCCTTTTCAAGGGTTCCCCGCAGAGTCTTACGTGTTCTCGCCATCTTTCTCACCCCCCACGTACTTCATCTATGATAGCATCTATGTTCACCGCTTTTCCATGGTAAGTAGACATAGGGTCAACCATATCTTCGCCCGCAGCGAACTGTACAACATTGCCCTCCGCATCGCGTACTGTGCCATCATACTCTACATGAAGATCCTGCAGAGCGTTAACCAGTCTTCTTTGCATGTAGCCGCTTTGACTGGTTTTAACGGCTGTGTCAACTAATCCCTCCCTACCAGCTGCGGCGTGGAAGAAGAGTTCAGTAGGATTGAGTCCATCTCTAAAACTATTACGCACAAAGCCTCTGCTTTCCGGTGAAAGATCTCCTTTACGGAAGTGGCTTAGCGTTCTACCTCTGTAGCCTCTGTGTACTCGTTTGCCTCTTACTACTTGTTGTCCTAATAGGACACCCATGTTTGTGATGTTTACTTCCGAACCTCGAGCCCCGGTTCTGGCCATTATGAACACATTGTTAAAGGGCTCCATATACGCTATAGCAGCTTTTCCAGCCTTGTCTCTGGCTTCATTCAGAGTTTGGATTATTCTGAGCTCTAGTGTTTCTTTCAGCGTCCTTCCAGGTATAGCTTCTAGCGTTCCTTCTTCGAACTGTCTAATAAGATCGCTTACCTTATTCTTTGCTTCATCAACTATCTCTTCGACTTTCCTTTTTGCTTCTTCGGGTATCTCAATATCACGTATCGACATCGTGAAACCTTTCAGTTCCAGCGTTCGGATAAACATCCGGAAAGCCGTATCAAAGAAGTTCCTCGTGGTCGACGTACCATACTTCTTTGTCATCATGTGGATTACGTTTTCGCTCTGTTGCGCTCCAACAGCCTTCTTGTCAAAAACACCTTCGAGCAGCTTTCCTTTCCTTATAACAACATAAGAGTCATGGAAACATTCTGGTCCCGAACATGTGAGGGGTCCACCATTAATCTTTGCTGGTCCACGGAAGTTGAAGTCCTTAGGCAAGAATAGACTTATCAATTGTTTCCCAGTCCAGTATGGTCCTGGCTTTATAATGTCTGGCTCAGGTAGTTTGCCTTTATACCCTGCGGCGCTAAGTATCTTGATAACCTCGTCTTTTGTAAGTAGGGTTGTTTTGCTAGTTAGTAGATATGCACCGCTAACATAGTCCTGTCCACCACCAATTATGGGGCCGCCATAACGTGGGCTTAGTATGTGTTTTTCAACTAACATAAGTTCTCTAGCTTCCGCCATGGCCTCCGGTAATCGTACAACATGAAGGTTCATCTCGTCGCCGTCGAAGTCCGCATTGTAAGGCGGGCATACTAATAGGTTTAACCTAAATGTTTTACCTGGGAACACCTTCACTATGTGTGCCATCATTGACATTCTATGAAGGCTTGGTTGCCTATTGAAGAGAACGATGTCTCCGTCTACTATATGGCGTTCAACGATATAGCCGGGCTTCAAACTTTCTGCTAGCGCCTTCCGGTCTTTAGTGAATCGCAAGTCAATCTTGCTTCCATCATCTTTTATCACATAGTTGGCACCCGGCCATTTCTCCGGCCCCCTCATAACGAGTTTCCTAAGCCTTTCCACGTTAAAGGGCGTGACGGGTTCAGCTATGGTGAGTATTTTCGCTATCTCCTCGGGTACCCCTACTTCGTTTATACTTATATTCGGATCTGGCGAGATCACCGTTCTAGCTGAGAAGTTAACTCTTTTTCCAGAAAGATATCCTCTAAAACGTCCCTCTTTACCCTTTAATCTTTGAACAATACCTTTTAAAGCTCTCTGGTTCCTGTGTCTCGATACAGGAACACCTGGTAGTTCGTTATCGAAAAACACTGATACGTTATACTGAAGTAAGCTCCAACGTACTTCAATAATGCTTTGAGGCGCTGCTCCTTCGATAGCTTGTTTGAGACTGTTGTTAGCCCTGATGATCCCTATGAGCAAATGTGTCAGATCATCCTCGGATCGTACACCCGTTTCAAGACTGATGGGTGTACGAACTGGGAGAGGCGGCACTGGTAGAACGGTGATAACCATCCATTCGGGGCGTGCCTCCACGGGATCCATTCCTAGTAGCTCAGCGTGATCATCAGGTATGAGTTCAAGGCGCTGGCGGATGTCATGCGGGTTTAGGAAAACCCTACCTTCCGGACGCTCTTCATAGAACCTATAAGGTTTGTCGAGGATGATCTTGTACTGTGTTTCACCGCAATGAGGGCAAACCATATTCTTCGATGCTTGCGAGATAATGTTCTTGACCAGATCGTTAGCCAGACGTGGCCACTTACGTTTGAGTCTTCGGTATAGGTTAAGATATGTTTTGAACTCTTCAGGTGTCACGAGAACTCTTCCACACGACCTACACGTCGCCTTGAGTAGCTCGTGGATTTTCCAGGCAAACTCCACGTGAACGACAGGTGCCGCCAGTTCTATCCTACCGAAGTGTCCTGGACATAGTGAAGGTGGGTTTCCACAGACAGGACAACGTTCACCTGGCTCTATTGCACCCATGCGGGGATCTCGAACACCACCGGCTATCGGTATATCGTCTTCATACAGCTTATCGGAAACAATTAATGTTGTACTCATTTGTCTGATTTCCTTAGGGCTCAATATACCGAACCGTATACCTTTTATGAAATAATTTTCCTGCTCAAAGATCCATGACATAACTTTTCACCTCCTATGTCTTTTCCTCTTCCTTGTTCCCAACCTTGGAAAATTCGAGTTTGACTACTTCACCGGCATCCGAAATTATGAGTCTCGGCCTGATCATTAGGCTCATCAGCTCTTGTAAAAGCAGTTTGAAGCTATAAGGTACCTTGACTGGTACAACATCGCCATCCGTACCATGTATAGGGCATTCAAACGCTCTTTTCTTTGCATTGTACCATGATATGAAGCCACACTTCCGGCATACATACATTGTATATGCATCACTATTCTCCAGCAATCTATCTCTTAGAACCATGGCTGCACCATGTCCTATGAGACAATCTCTTTCCATCTCACCGAAACGAAGCCCGCCTTTCTTAGCGCGACCCTCGGTAGGCTGTCTTGTAAGCATCTGTACGGGGCCCGTGCTTCTAGCGTGTATTTTGTCTGATACCATATGATGTAGTTTCTGATAGTATACAATCCCGATTACAACGGGATTCTCCATCATTATACCGGTACGTCCATCATACATTATTTCTGAGGCGTCGCCCGGATAACCAGCTCTCATAAGCTCCATTTTCAACGAGTCAGGTTTCTCACCCACAAAGGGTGTACCATCCACGTATCTGCCCGAGATTGCCGCTACTTTACCTGCTATGGTTTCGATTAATTGGCCTAGTGTCATTCTAGAGGGGAAAGCGTGGGGGTTTATGATTATGTCTGGCGTTATACCTTCTTCTGTATAGGGTAAATCGTATTGAGGGTACATCATACCAATTACTCCTTTCTGTCCGTGCCTGGATGAGAATTTATCTCCTATCTCAGGAATCCTTAGGTCTCTCACTCTAACCTTAACAAGTTTGTATCCTTCTTCTGTCTCGGTTAATAGAACCGAATCTACAATACCGGACTCCCTCGGTCGCATTGTGACGCTAGTATCACGCTTTCTAGCTTGATATGTCGGCGTCCGTGTTACTAATTGTTGATCAGCAGTGAATCTCGGTGGGCTAAGTTTACCGATGAGTACGTCGCCACCTTTTACCCTGACCTCGGGGGCTATAATGCCGTCGGGCCCGAGATGCCTATAGTGATGTGGTTGTTTGTAGTCTATTACACCTGGCTGTGGTATCGTGATTTCATCTTCTAAGCCACCACTATACTTCCTTTCAACTGTGGTATAGAGACGGAAGAAGGTAGATCGTGCAAAACCTCTATCAATGGATGTTTTGTTGAATATTAAGGCATCTTCAATATTGTATCCAGTATACGACATTATTGCTACAACAGCGTTTACACCAGCGGGACGGTCATTATAGCCTATAAGGTCGAGAGCCCGTGTTTGCACAAGTGGTTTCTGTGTATAATGGTGTAGGTGTGCTCTGCTGTCGCTTCTCAGCCTTAGATTAACTGCATGCAAGCCAAGTGCTTGTTTAGCCATTGCAGCCTGGTAGGTATTCCTTGGGCTTTGGTTGTATTCCATGAATGGAATAGTGGAAGCCGCGACACCGAATATCCCAGGAATCCATAGTTCTAAATGAGTATGTTCTTTTGTCAGATCCTGAGGCCAAAGCGCCACAAGGGCGTTTTCCTCTTCTTCGGGATCAAGATATTCAATTACACCCATCTTAACTAGGTCGCTGAACTTGATTTCACCACGTCGCAGCATCTCTATATGCTTCTTCGTCAGCTTTGGTTTCCCGTTTTCGACTACGATTAAAGGTCTCATTAACCGTCCAGCATCCGTGTTAACATAGATTTCTGGTATTATACCATCTTCTAGATAAGCTACGCCGACTTCATGGTGAATTTTCCCTGCACGCCTTAATTTTCTAATTTCATTGGCCAATGCTTCGCCATTGGGATGGTAACCTACGAGTACACCGTTAAGGAAGACCCGTGTGTATTTACTAAGTGCTTCCAAAGCTTTGGGGTCGTCATCACGTGCTTTTGCAATGATATCTTCGACCTTTAAAACACCCATATCATAAAGCATTCCTTCCAGTTGCGCGTCATCCTCCTCGACTCCTACTGAGATGTAGGAGAGAAGTGCTAGGTTTTTCACGAGACCACAGTTTGTGCCTTCTGGTGTTTCGAAGGGACAAAGTCGTCCCCAATGTGTACCATGCAAATCTCTTGCCTCGAAATGGCTTTGCGCCCTGGAAAGCGAGGAAATTACTCTGCGTTCGTGGCTTAGTGCGGCTATAAGGTTGGTTCTGTCCAGGGCTTGGCTAACACCTGTACGATTGTTGGGCCATGTACCCGTGGCCAGCCTCTTTTTCAGTTCACCGGTTATTATAGTGTTTGTTAAGAGTTGTTTTAATCTGGGTTTTCTGCCTTCGCTTAACATGCGTTCTAGTTCTCTGCTTACATGTCTTACGTAGGCTTCCATCGCGCCTCTAAAGACTTCTGCTATCAGATCTCCGGCGAGCCGTAATCTCTTGTTTCCATAGTGGTCTTTATCGTCAGGTTCCCTTTTTCCAAGTCTCAGTTCAATTATTCTCCTTAGCATATCGGCGATCATTACAGCCTTTCGGAGCCGTGCCTGGGGGGTCTGACCGACGTGGGGGAGGAAGTATTTGTCCAGAACTTCTTCGGCTATTTTCCGCCGTATTTCGCTTGGTTGCCCACCAGCGACACGGTTTCCTATGAAATCTAGTGCTTCCTCTCTAGTAGAGACCATGGATACTTCCATTAATGAGGGCAACAACTCGTCTTGGAATTCCGGGTCAGGACTAACAGCATACATTATTTCTTTGTCGGTTGTAAGGCCTAACGCTTTCATTAGTATAGCTACGGGGACTCTACCCTTGATCCTGGTTACTACGGCTTGGAAGGTTTTGTTAGCCATTCGATCGATCATTATTCTGCTTGTTGCTCCTTTGCTTATCGATGTTAGTTTAGCGCTGTGCGTTACCTTGGAGGACGCGGCGAAGCTACCCCCGCCTATGGATACCAAGATCCTGTTTACAGCTAGTTCTTCTTGTGCTACTATTACTCTTTCATTTCCATTTATGATGAAGTAGCCACCATTATCGTTCTTATCCTCACCCATAGCTATACGCTCTTTTAGAGTTTTATGAGCTATAGGGTCAATAGCGCTCTTCACCATTAAAGGCAGATCTCCGATATAAATTTCCTCGCCATCGGTCGAATCCTTAATAGCCCCTTTCTCGTAGAGTGTCGCGTTGATATAGATAGGTACGGAATAAGTCAGATTACGCAGTCTACATGTCATAGGGTTAATCTCGTGAACAGTACCATCGGTTTCACGAACTTGCGGACGTCCCAATCTGACACTATTGATGATGATGTATGTGTCACTAAGAGGAGATGCCTCGGGGGCAGGAGCTCCCCGCCGCGGCGCCCTCTGATAAGGCTTGATTACCTTGTAAGCTTCAACTATTTCGTAAATGGTTTTGGTCACAAACCGGTTATAGGATTCTATATGCTGTTTGCTTAGTCCAAATTCCTCAATCATGGAACTGGCTAACAAATACCGGTCTTCCTCAGTCAAAATAATATCTTGTGCCATATTATCTAACACCCCTAATATGCTGCCACTATCCGATAGAAGATGGTTTCGCCTGCTATCTCGCTCTTTCTACGAATCCTAATTATATCTCCTGGCTTTGCATTTAGAATCCTAACAACAGGATCATTAACGCTTATGTGAGGCAGTTGGTGAGGCTCTACTCCAAGTTCCTTTAAGAGTTTTGCAGCCTCTTCTATGTCTAAAACTTCGTGTTTAGGAACAAGTTCATGATGAAGTATCTTTCGACTCACCTTTTTAGATCTAGAAGGCGACATTATTCTATAACCCTCCCACCCGCTTGCAAAAACTGTTGAAAAGTTGGATCCCGGGTTATAAAATTATCTACCCCTGCCACCTGTCCTGTACACCCGGTAATACCTTCTTTTCATCATCATACAATAACCTTTGGTGCCTGGTTTATAGAGGTTTAGGAGCCCCGGCGGGGCGGGTTGTGGCGGGCCCGCCGGGATTCGAACCCGGGACATCCGCCCAGAGGCCACCCGCAGGCACCCAGGTCTACGGGTTAAAAGCCCGCCGCTCTATCCTGGCTGAGCTACGGGCCCTTCACCGAGCTTCAGTAAATTCGTCTAAGAGGCTAATTAAATTATATCGCACGTTTGCCGGCAAAAAGTACTATCTAGGTGGATGTGTGTTGGCAGGGAAAGGAGATAGGATTTCCAGAGAACGTGTAGAACGATATATCCACGGTGTACAACAGGTACTTACTACAATAAATGTTATGTCGCTAGATGTACGTTATCAGCCGCTTATAGATGCGGCTAAGAGATATCTTGAGGATGCTAAATACTATTTTCATAAAGGAGATCTAGAAACGTCGCTTGTAAACATAGCTTATGCTGAGGGATTAATTGATTCTTTAAAGTACATGGAAATAATAGAGCCGCGATGGCCTCATCCTAAGGATAAACCAAAAAGAGTCGTTGTGGCAGGAACTTTCGATCTAATTCATCCTGGTCATTTAGAACTCTTTCGATACGCGTCAAAGTTTGGAGACCTTTATGTGATAGTATCACGTGATGTTAATGCTGAGAAAGCTAAAGGACGTCCTTTAGTTCTTGATGAGAGTACACGGTTAGAAATAGTGTCTAGTCTGAAATACGTTAAAAAAGCCATGCTAGGCGACCCGATGGACATCTTTAAACCTCTCGAACAAATTAAACCGGATATAGTTGTATTAGGGCCGGACCAGCGAGTAAAGGAAGAAGATGTTAAACGAGAAATGGAGCAAAGAATAGGATATAGCCCCCAAGTTCTCAGGTATCCTGAAAAAAAGAAACATGGTTGGATTGCCAGTTCATCTGACATAATAGAGAGGATCTGTGTAAATATATGTTAGATCCAATTAGATGGTTGGTAGAAATGACGAACACCGACCACTCAGATACTCGGTTTCCCCAGCCATTTCCATAATCATTGGTTTTATATGCTTAGATATTCTGTCAGCTATTCGTGTGGGTTCCGGTAAACGACCTTTCCTCCATACCTTACTCACTACTTTAGCGGCTGTTTCTAGTGAAATGCGATGACCGACACTTACATAGACCTTGTATTTCCCCCGTGTGAGAACCTTTGCAATGATCTCGTTGTTATGTATAACCATGTTGTCTTTTTCAATACCCACAAGCTTTCTCTTTGCAACGCCTATAGAAGGTTGCCCTGTAACCACGCCAATATGAGAGGCAATACCAAGGCGCCTCGGATGTGCCCGACCATGTCCATCTACGAACAAGAGGTCATAATTCATCCCTTCACGTTTTGCCATAGCTAAAGCTACGGCGAAAGGAGGCATCTCACGAAAAGCGAGGAGACCAGGAATATAGGGTACACAGACTTCCGATACACCATAGATGCAACCCCATGGTTTTAGCGAAGGATACCTGAGAAAGACTAGGATGGCTATGCCTAGCTCTTTGCCTTGAATACGTAGGTATGACAGATCTGTACCGGCAACCACCTGTATTGCTTGAAAATCGTCTTTTAAGATAACTTTCCTGGAAAGAAGAGTTTGTGCTTTGAATGCACGTTGTTGATCAAACTTTTTCTTTATAATTTCGCACCTAAGAACAGGTTCATGACTCATAGTGGATAATACTCCTCCCAAGCTTTATCAGTCGTAATCACAACTACGTCGATCCCGTCTCCCGAGAGTGCATCTCTCTTAACTGCTACTTTTATGGATTCTACAGTTAGCTCGACTGCTTTCTCTACACTCAGATCATCCCTGTACGAGTCTTCAATAAGGCCTATCGCAGTAGTGCTACCCGAGCCTACTGCTGCATATTTTTCTTCACTTACACCTCCCAACGCGTCTAACACGTATAGCTGTGGCCCGTTTTCGTCGACACCCGCTATGATAAGCTCTGTCATATACGGTATCAGTTTATTTGAATAGAGGATTCTTGACACAAGTTTCACTATTCCTTTAACGCTAAGTTTGCTCTTTGCGATTAACTCATGTCTCCTTTTCACTGTTTCAACTAGGGCTGTTAGCGCTTGGCTATCTGCGTAGAGCCAGGCAGCTCCAATAGCAATTCTATTATCTAATAAGTATACCTTCTTAGCTTTCCTCGAAAGTATAAAATGACCATAACCAAGCCTCTTCTCTCCCGCGACGACCACGCCATTCGTTGCTTTTATTCCGACCACCGTAGCACCTTGTACGTACACTTTAACTAGTCACCCCGGATTCCTTCCTATACCACGCCATCACCAGGCTTTAGGGTAGTATTTTGGGAAGGGACGTTAATACTTTGTGCCCCTTACTCGTTACCTCAACCATGACCTCTATTCTGTACCCGCTGAACCCTTTGAAATAGATGCCAGGCTCTATCGTGAAAATCATTCCTTCCTCCAGAACAGTATTATTGCCTGGACGTATGTAAGGTTCTTCGTGGACGTCTACACCTACACCATGTCCGGTTCCATGGATAAATCTTCCAGCAACACCATATTTCTCCAAAGTCTTCCTAGCAGCAGCGTCGATGTCTCCAGCTGCAACTCCCGGTTCTACCTTGTCTATAGCCTCTTCTACGGCCTCTTTGACCCATTCCAAGTACTTTGTTTGTATAGCTCCATAGAGCGATGGAAAAACCAACGTTCTTGTCATATCGCTTACATAGACGTCGTATCGAGCCCCCCAGTCTATTAATAGTGTGGAATGAAGAGAGAGGCGTCTCCAACCGGGTATGGCATGCGGATTAGCCGAGTTTTCATCTATAGCAACTATAGTGGGAAAAGCTTCCTCGTACCCGCCTGCTTCGTTCATGTAATATTTTATTAAACCGGCTATTTCTAGCTCTGTCATCCCCTCTTCGATTTCATGAAGCGTTCTGCGAAAGGAGTATTCGGCTATCTTTATTGCTTGGCTGATTAGCTCTATCTCCCACCTATCTTTTTGCATTCTAATCTTTTTCATCGTGTTTGTAAAGCTTTCTTTGCAAAGATGTGAGAGCTTATTGGCTGTAGCATATGGTAATGTATCTATGTCGCAGGCAACATTCATATTTCCAACTAGGAACTTAACGGCCTCTACAAAGTTGCCATCAATTATTCTAGCGTCTTCAACATCAAGTTTGGCTTGTTCATCTCTACTCCTGAAATAAGCATAGACTTCTGCTTCTCCGGGTAAGTAATCCCGAACCCTGTCAAGCTCTAATACTGTTGTGGACACACTTATCTCGCCGTTTTTCGAAACTAAAAGGATTGTGCCACTGGGATGGGGTATCCCGGTCATATAAGAGACATTTGATGGAGAGACGAGGATTACGGCATCTATATTTTCCTGGAGTAAAGGAAGGATACGTGGAAGAGTTTTTCTAATCCTATTATTTTCCATAACTAGAACCCCCAAGATTTGCTTTTACCATATAGTAGATATACCAGTGCACCGTTTCTTCCGAGACCACCTGGTGTGGCGTTAGTGTATTAAAAACTTAGAAAGTAAGATGTTCCTCGCAAACAGAGAGTATATAGGAGATTATGTTACTTAATTCTTATCCGGTTTACCTTTTTGGACTGCCAAGAGTACCTCTTGATCCTCTTAGACCTGCCAAATCCGCAGGCCGCACAGTATCCTTTGGCCACGTTAAAGGAGTTTCTGCCGCACCGTCTGCAGCGGATGTGTGTTTTGCTACGTCCATGTTTCCCCATTGAAGGTGTTCCTTTACCCATAACGGTCACCTCATCTTATGTTCGTAGTATTCACTCGGCGGGGGAGACTATAACAACATTGTCTCCACGAATAAGTATACGCCCAAGCTTCCGTGGTTCACTATCTCTCCGAAGTTCTTCCGCGTCTTGCAAAATTATGTTGAGATGCTGATCAAAACTCTTAAGAACACCGCGAACTTCTTTGCCTCCCTTTAATTTGACATAGACTGCTTTGTCAACGGACTCTTCGAGCAACGCAAACGTATCCGCCATTTTATACTCCCTCCCACACTACTGGCATAGCATTCTCGTGTATTCCAATTTAAAGGTATAACCCTTCCATAGACTTAACATAAACGGGGGGTTAAAGGACTATGGTGAAGGTGCGTAGCGGGGCTATAAAGAAAAGGTACCTTCTATCGAAAAAAGAGAGGAAAAACCTGGTAAGCCAAATGGAGTCTATGGGTTTTGATATCAGAGAGTGTAGAAAAGAAAACATAGAAGTTCTCGAATATGAAGATAGGAGCTTGGCATATGTCTGCCGCCCACGAGGGGTATGTGTGGCACTAAGAATAAAGGAAAAAATCTATCCTTGTCTTCGCAAACTAGTGAATGACAAATTCCATCCTCACATCCTAGTGGATAGAGGTGCGACCAATGCTTTACTTAGAGGAGCGGATCTAATGGCTCCTGGAGTAAAAAGCGTTGAAGACGAATTCCACGAGGGCGATGTCATCGTGATAGGAGATCTAGAAACAAGAGTGCCTATCGCCATAGGCGTGTCCCTAATATCTGCCGGCGAGCTACGAAAGCTGATAGAAAGTAGTGGCAAAGGAAAGGTCGTTAAAGTGATTCATCATGTCGGCGATAAATATTGGGTTACAGCAGCCTAACCAGATCAAGGTTACTCGGCGTATAGATTTCTGGCGACCTCTGGATGATCCCTTTTTCTTCCATCTTCTTACTATCTCGTTCGAGTAGGCTTCTTAGCGTACTAATAGCAGTCGGTTCCCCGTGGTTAAGGATTATTGTTCTTGGCTTGGGGTTGACAAACCTATAATACATTCTTAATTCGCTTTGACTCGCGTGTCCTGAAAAACCATCTACTTCGTGTACTTGCATTTTTATGTTAACATTCTTGATTTTACCATCTTCGAAGAAGCTAAAACTTCTTTTTCCATCTCTTATCTCCCTACCCAGCGTTCCTGCTGCCTGATAGCTGACGAACACCAATGCGTTTCGCTCCTCAGAGGCGAGCGCTTTTAAGTACTCGACGCTGGGACCCCCGGTGAGCATTCCTGACGTGGCTAAAATAACAGCTGCATGGTCTCCTTGCATTACAGCTTCCCTGTCTTGTCTATGATGGATATAGAATGTATTCTCGTTCATAAACGGGTTCTCACCCTGATGCAATATCATATTCTTTATAGAAGGTGTAAGTAACTCTGGATAGTTAGTATAAATTGCGGTTACCTCGTAGACCATTCCATCCACATAAACGGGTACTTCGCTGAGCAGTTTATTCTTCATCGCCTGGTTTAGCACAACTAGTATTTCCTGTCCCCTTCCAACGGCCATAACAGGTATGAGGACTTTGCCTCCACGCTCGACCGTTGCCTGTATTATTCTTATCAGTTCTTCCTCAGCCTTTTCTCTAGGTTGTTGCTCGGTTGCACCGTAGGTCGATTCCATGATGAGTGCCTCTACGCGGGGGAACTCGTGGGCCGCAGGCGGTAATAGTCGGGTGGCCTTATCGCCTTTGATCTTGTAGAATTTTAGATCTCCGGTGTAAAGGACATTGTATAATCCCTGACCTATATGAAGGTGGACGAGGGCCGAGCCCAGAATGTGACCTGCATTATAGAATGTTAGCTTTGTATCCGGTGCGACGTCCGTCACTGTTTCATAGTCTACGGTTATCGTTCTTGTCAGCATTGTCCCTATGTCGCGTAGATTGTATAATGGTTCTTCACCTTCACGCTTGCTTAGTTCTATGAAGTCTTTTTGGACGAGCACCATAATGTCTCTTGTGGGCTTTGTGGTATAGACGGGTCCACGATAGCCATACTTGTAAAGCAAGGGAAGCAATCCAACATGGTCTAGATGGGCGTGACTGACTACTATGGCGTCTAGATCCTCTAATTGAAATTCTGGTACATCGAGGCGGGGAAAAGCATCGAAGCCTGCTCCGCCGGGGTTAACCCCGGCGTCTAACAGTACACGGCTTTCCCCGGTATCAACGAGTATCGCAGAGCGTCCCACCTCTCCAAAGGAGCCTAAACCTATTATCCGTATTCTATCTGTTCCCCGTAGCGTTTCTCTGAAGATTCGTTCTCCAATATCCCTTAATGCTTTTCGTCGTTCGTGTGATGCTTTCAGCATGTGACTGAGAATGGAGTTTAGAGTGTTGCTGATAAGCGGAGGTTTTCTATAAACTACCATTCTCCAACCGGTTTCCGCTAGGACTTTGTTTAGGAACTTCCGCCCTTTTCCAGCTGCTTTTCCGGGTTTCTCGGCTCTAACTATTACTTCCCCTAGTACTTCGTCGAATTCTATGAATGAAGGTTCTATACCTGCTTCTGGATCCGCATTCTCTAAGATAAACCGTTTTGTTTCTTCTTGTGATTTTCTACTGTCTGGATCCGTCCTAACAACAACTCGCTTCTTAAGGATCTTGGCAAGCTCTTTTATCTTGTTCATATTACTAACTATGAAAGCAGGTTTCCGCACATAGATTGCAATCTCGGGTCCCTCAAACTCTATAGTCGTTATATCAGCCTCTTTCAGATAGTTATAGACGTTTATTAGAATGTATTTACGGAGTTTTTCACCGCTAAGGCGTTCCGTGCCGTTGTTCTTTGTACTCATTATAATCCACACCTCGATTTTCTTCTATAAACACATTCCAGATACTGGGCTATGGGGGATTAACGGTTCCCCTAGGATCTTGGACCAGCTAACATATGGGCATAGATCCCATTGATCGTCTCGGCTCGGGTGACAGCGTTAAGGGATGGTTATAAATGTTAAGTTAGGTTAGAAGCGAAGAGTTTTTTCTTCATATAAACCCCTCCCGATTATTACTACGTCAACGCCGTCTCCCGAGGCTGAGTCTCTTAATGTAGCTGTTTTAACCGCTCTTTTCGCCAACTCAACGGCTTCATCTAGGCTTAAGTCCTCACTGTAGCCGTCCTCCAGTACGCCTAGTGCTACAGGAGATCCGGAACCAGTAGCGGTGTATTCTTCTTCTATAACACTGCCCAACAAGTCTAGCGTATAAAGCCTGGGCTTGCCGTCGTATCCACCAACTATTAATTGCACGATGAATGGCATTATTTTTGACTCAAAAAGTATTCTCGAGAGAAAAGTGGCATACATTTTCACTGTAGGCGCTATTTTCGCCTCACGGCTTAGAAGACGTATCTGGAAACGTACATAATCAGCAAGCGTTTGAGCGTCTGCTACCACACCGGAAATGGTCATGGCCACGTGCTCATCTATTTTCACTATCTTCTTTACGCTCCTGCTTGCTATGAAATGACCGGCTGTGGCACGTTTATCTGCCGCTAAGATAACGTGTTCTTTCAGTTTTATTCCTACAGTTGTTGTCCCGTGACGGGGTTCCGGAATATTCTGTTGTATTCCAGTCATTATATGGGGGTCAAACATTTCCGCACAACACCTCTACCTATAAGCCACATCAAACTACAGGTCTATAAACGTGGTTCTCCCCATTTTAAGCTGTTTACCATGTATGATACATTAAATTGTCGTTTTTACAATATTCTTTGTCGGGGAAACGATTTATCTGGCTTAACCATTGTAGTAATGCATAACTGGTGAGTATGTTGGAATCGTTGGGTGACGTGCATCATTTCACTCTACCTAGGGACTTCATAATAGGAAATGGGGTTCTAAAACAGGTTGGTAGAGTGTTCGTAAATTATTGGCGTCCAGACAAGACTAAGGTCCTGGTCGTAACAGGGCCACGCATCTATAGATTATTGTTTGATAACCTAGCTGAGAGTCTAGGAAAATCCGGTTTTAACGTTGAAGTCTACAAGGCAGAGAAGGCTACGGTTTCAATAGCAGAAGACTTGGAAGATATCGCCAGGCGAGGCGGATTCGATGTTATAGTTGGTTTTGGTGGAGGAAAATCGATCGACTTAGCAAAATACGCCTCAAAAAACCTTCAAGCCGATTTCGTTAGCATACCTACAGCCGCATCTCACGACGGCATAACATCTCCTTTTGCCAGTTTAAAGGGCTTCAACAAGCCTATTAGTGTTAGAGCGAAAGTGCCTACGCTAATTTTGTTAGATGCGGAGATAATTTCCAAGGCACCCTCAAGGCTTAACCGTGCAGGTATGGGGGACATCCTTGGTAAATGGAGTGCTGTTCTGGACTGGAGATTGGCCCATAAACTTAGGAACGAATATTATGGCGAGTATGCCGCATCTCTAGCTTTGCTTTCATTTAAGCATGTTGTTTCGAATGGCAGGGAAATAGCTACATGGAGACCGGACGGGGTAAGGATACTCCTAGAGGCCCTAGTAAGCAGCGGCGTGGCAATGTGTATAGCAGGTAGCTCTCGTCCAGCCAGTGGTTCAGAGCATCTCTTTAGCCATGCGCTAGACATGGTTGCAAAACGTCCTGCTTTACACGGTGAACAAGTAGCTTTGGGAAGCATTATGATGCTTTATATACATGGAAAGAATTGGAGACGTGTGAGAACAGTTATGAAAACTGTAGGACTTCCTACTACTGCGCACGAACTTGGTGTTAGTGACGTAGAAATACTAGAAGCGTTAACAATAGCTCATAAGATCAGACCAGAACGCTATACTATCCTAGGCGAAAAAGGGTTAACGTGGGAGGCTGCGGAGAAGATTGCGAGGGTTACGGGAGTAATAAGTTAGAGCAGATTACTCGCCACTCTCTTAAGTTTCTTCTTCATTCTTCGTCTCTTTGCTCTCAGCTTCTTTTTCCTCTTCTTTTTTCTCGGAAACCAGCTTTATTTGCACAATGATATCAATACCTTTAAGCTCTTCTATAGCTTTCTTAATTTTCGTGAACGCTGTATAGACCAAGCTCCTAATAGTTTCTGATGTAGGCTCGTTTATGCCCGCTAACACAGCAGGCGGCAAAAAGACTTTTGCAACTTCTTCTTCTAATACAACTTCGAGGTCGTCAGGCTTTGCATAGAGCGCATCAGCCACCAAATACTTTACTATGTCTGCGGGTTCCTCGAGCTTTTTGACTAGCTCGATCTCATAGATGAGGGTTTCACCTGCTAGTGGATGGTTGAAGTCTATCTCAGCAAAACGCTCGGTAACTTTAGTAATGACACCTCGGTTTCCTTTGTCATCCTCTATAACTGTTCCAACTTTAGGTGTGATACCTCGCTTTAGTAACCGTTTCTTTGGTATCCTAATTATTTTAGACTCGTCTTTCTCGCCGTAGGCTTTTTCAGGAGGTATCTCTACTTCCGTTTTACCGCCAACCTCCAAATGCTTAACAGCTTCACGTAGTTCTTCTATAAGATCTCCTACGATAACCGTTCTCGGTAGGAATAGGCTTTTCTCAATGCCTGCCTCCTTACCTACCTCTTCGATAGTGGTGTCTACTATCGAGCCATCACTCTTCTTTTTGACCGTCATGTGTAAAACTAATACGCTGTTATCATCGTTCAGTGGTTCAACTTCCTTTTCTCCGGGCATCTTTATCACCCACCACTCCTGAGGTACCATCCTACATCGATTATGTTCTGTAATTTAACCTTCCCCTTTACTTTCTCCACTATAAAACCCCATCCTAGCACATCGAACCTGGTGTTGACAACTATTACATAATCTTGTTTTCTGATTGTGTAAGGCTGTTTTGTTTTTTTAATGTCAACGAAAACGTCTCTGCCGTAAAGGTATTTTCTTTCAGCTTTTTCATCGAGAACCAAGAAGTTTAGGGTTTGATGCCTACATTTTTTGAATAAGATTTTTGCTAGTGGTAGTGAGGGTTTGAATCCGCCTTTTTTAACGATGCCCAGCGGGAATCCTGCACTGTAAGGCTGCACGTCAGTCTTGTTTAAGAGGAGTATAAGGTCTAACATGTTCTGGGTTATTGCAAATAATTCTATGAAGAATCCTCCGTATAAACCGTAAAGTAGTCGATTCTGAAGAATTGTACTGTATTTACACGTTGTTATAGTTGCTAGAAATGATTTGAAAACACGTTTTTCCTCATGTCTTGCAGGCCTAAAAACTAGTCTTTTTTCTTTATTTTGCATATAAAGAATCCCTCCGTGTTGTGTATATGCGGGTATAAACGTCTGCATTTCTTAAGGCGGGGATCAAACTTTATGCCGCGATATTCATCGATCCCTGCTACTCCAGGTATAGTTTGTTCCAGGGGTTCGAGATCGGGGAATCGTCGAAGCAGTCTATCTATGACGAACTCGTTTTCTTCTACTCCTATAGAACACGTGGAGTATACGAAGATCCCACCTTGTTTTAACATAGAGTAAGATGCAGTAGATAACTCATATTGCAAATCCGATAGAAATAGTAGATCGTCTAGTGTTCTACTAGTTTTTCGTGAAGGATCTCTCCGTACGATGCCCTCGCCGCTGCAGGGTGCGTCAAGCAGGATCTTATCAAATAGTTGTACTCCCAGAGCATCGGGTAACCGCCTTAGATCTGTTCGTATTAGAATAGCGTTGTAGAAACCCATTCTGGCGAGATGGGAACGTAATGCCCTCATACGTTCTCGAGATACGTCGACTGCTACGAGAAGAGATTCGTCCTTCGTGTATTGTTGTATCTGTGTTGCCTTACCTCCAGGAGCTGCAGCACCATCTAATATGGTTTCATTCGGCCGTGGGTCTAACGACTCGACGGGCAACATTGAAGCAGGGTCTTGGATATAATAATATCCTAGCATGTATTCATGTAAGAACCCTATTTTATCGCTTCCCATTTTGACGGCGAACCCGGTCCTAGTATACGGAATAGGTTCTAGCACAATACCTTTTTCTGATAATCTCTCGACCAGTTTGTCACAGTCTATTAAATAATCGTTACAGCGAATGGCCCGTAAGTAAGGCTCTTCGTTTGCTCTAAGAAGTTTTTCTGCCTCATCTACTCCTAACATATCTATATAACGTTGAACCATGTACGGTAGATACCCGTATCTCTTAGCCAGGCGAATAGCTGTCCTTGATACGGTAATATTAGCAAGCGCTAGCCGTTTCCTTTCCATGGTTGCCCGCCGTGGTGAAGGTCACTAATAAATTAACCGTCTAATAGAGGGATTATGATTGTTTTCGGCGGGTGAAGAGTGGCGGTGGTCAAAGTGAAGGAAGAAAAGAAGTATAAGAGAGGGGTCATGCCGGGACGGTTTCAACCATTACATCATGGTCATCTGCATGTGGTTGAATGGGCTTTGCAACGTGTAGAAAAAATATTGTTGGTAATAGGTTCTGCACAAGATAGTTTTTCTTTTAAAAACCCGTTAACCGCTGGCGAGCGTTATGAAATCTTGGAGCGCGTCATAGAAAAACGTGGATGGAAACAACGTATAGATATCGTTCCTGTGATGGATATTAACTCGAACAAGCAATGGGTTAAATATCTTGAGATGTTGCTCCCCCGGTTTGATGTGGGAATAAGCGGGAATCCATTGGTTCAGTTACTTTTCCTCGATTCGGGTTATGATGTTTTAGAGCCTCCCATGTATAGGAGGGAAGAGTGCAGTGGCACGATTATACGGAGAAGAATAGTGGAGGGGAAGGAGTGGAGAAATTGTGTTCCTGAAGAGACTATAGAATTGTTGGAACAGTTTGGCTTCCCGGAAAGGCTGAAGCGTTTGGCAGGCGGTGGGTGAGTTATGAAAACCGTAGATGGAAGCATGGGTGAAGGTGGGGGCCAAATATTACGCACAGCTCTTGCTATATCATCCCTTTATGGTATTCCATTACGTGTTGTTAATATTCGTGTGAAACGAGCTAAACCCGGTTTACGCCCACAGCATCTTACTGCTGTCCGGGCTTTAGCAGAAATTACTGGAGCCCGCGTAAAAGGGGCCACTGTTGGTTCGACTGAGATAGTTTTCGAGCCTGGCAAAATACGTGGAGGAGACTATCGGTTTGATATAGGAACTGCAGGTAGCATATCACTTTTGATTCAAGCCTTGCTACCCGTCCTTGTGTTCGCCGATGAGAATGTTTCTTTGAAGGTGACAGGTGGTACAGATGTTCCCTTGGCCCCACCCATCGACTATGTAAGATTTGTGATGCGGGAAAACCTGAAACTAATGGGCATTTCGTTCAACCTAGTTGTGCATAGGAGGGGTCACTATCCTCGAGGTGGAGGTATAATATCTTTATCGATATCCCCCACGAGAAAGATACGTCCTACACATGCTGTGTTTAGAGGAGATATCGTCGAGATAAGGGGAATCTCACACGCTGTTCGCCTCCCATTCCATGTGGCCAGTAGACAAGCATTGTCTGCTAGAAAGGTTCTCGAGGAAAACCTACCAGGCATCCCCGTTTCTATTGACCTTGAACATTATCACAAAGAGGTAGATCCTCATCTTGGGCCGGGAAGTGGAATAGTTTTGTGGGCTAGATGCGGTAAAACAGTCCTAGGGGCAGATAGCCTTGGACGTAGAGGAAAACCAGCCGAAAAAGTGGGAGAGGAAGCGGCAGCAATTCTTATAGAGGATTTACGTTCCGGTATGGCATTTGATAGATATATGAGCGATATGATGCCATTATATGCTGCACTGGCTGATGGTGTATCAGAGATCGGGGGTGCTAAATTAACAAGCCACGCGGAGACCGTCTTCCGCTTGCTCAACTTACTGGTAGGTGATAGGGGGTTTAGCTACGAGCTAAGACGTGAAAAGGATGGATATATAGCTAGGATCGAGGGTGTCCCCCCGAGGACATCATCCTAATAGTTTCCATGACTACGCGATGTACTAATTCTTTTACTGATCTAGAATCCACTCCCACTACCTTATAGACGTGTGTCGAACCCAGCGTTTCTGAGATCCGAGATATGACAGTGTTGACCGTATGTTTGTCTACAAGGTCTACTTTTGCGATGGCTGGTACAAACGGTTTTTCGGGGTCTAGTTCCATTACTTGTTTTGCCAAGCGTAGTTGGCGTTCTAAATCAATCGTAGCTTGTGGAGTAGGATCGAATAGAAAAAGTATTGGTCCATTAAGATACTTTAAAGCAGCTATTGCTCTTAGTTCTATTTGGTTTCTTTCATCTAAAGGACGATCGAGCAATCCAGGGGTATCGATGATTTGTACCTTTATTTCATTAATATTTGCGTGTCCAACATGGATCTGTTTAGTTGTAAATGGGTAGGATGCGATCTCAACGCGGGCTCTTGAGGCATTTGCAACTATCGTCGATTTTCCCACGCTGGGAGCGCCGGCTACAATTATCGTCGGTTGCGAGGTGTCTATAGAAGGCAGTCTTTGTATAAATATGACTAAATTCTTGAGTAGAAGCAACTGTTTTTCACACCTTTTAATAAGCGATAACATTCTACCACGGGCTTCAGATGCTATTTTCTTTGCTTCACGACCGGTTTCAGAGGCCATTAGACGATAACGGTATTTTCTAAAGAATTCGGATACCATACGTTTAGCCCTTAACAGGCATAAGACAGCCTTTCTTACCTTGTTTTCATCGAATTCTATGAAAATAAGCTCGTGGTAGAACGGGTCTAATTCCGCTAAGAGTCTTGAAAGTTTTTCGATTCCTGCAAGTTTGACGGTTATGACATCATGAATAAGTTGCAATCTAGCAATCTCCGTTTCATGGGGCTTAAGTCCTTGACCCGCTTTTTTATAACGCCTACCGATTCTTGTAAGGAATTCCTTATATTCGGGTATCTGTATATGCTTGGCTTTAGTCGGCGGAGGCTCTCTCAACTTTATACACCTTTAACTCTTGACTCTCCCATGTTTCCGAGCTTTTAATATAATAGTTACTAAAGCCTCGAGCTTCTTCTTATTAACGAGAAAATGACCTGCCGCTTCAGCAGTGGCCCGCGCTTTGCTCATGCCCTGTTCCATTAGTATTAGGGCGTATGCAGCTGCTTGGCACATTCTCTTCTTCCTATTCGTACAGAATCCATTGATCTCGATGATTTTTTCTCTGACTTTTAGAAGGGATTGGTGAGGCAGGCTTTCTAAGAAGAAATCTTCCTTTATCAGACGTCTTATGGCTTTTCGTGAACGCCTCTTAGAAACATGTTTTTTGACTGTTAGGCGGAGTAAAGGAAAAGCGTATACGATGTTTTCTTCTATCACGAAACCGCATTGGGTACATACGATAATCCCTCTATCAAGGTCTCGGAGGAGATGCTGGGATCCGCATTTCGGGCATTTATCGAGCATTATAGTGTCCCTAGCTTCTCCCCGGAAGCGGATGGTATATCCAGGTTAACGTTTGCAGGGTATCCCAGTGACTCGGAGTATGTCGCAGATGAACGCTTGTTAGCCCGAATCTAGGAGAAACTCCCTAACAAGGGTGTTAACCATTATAACCAGCGGCATGGAAAACAATGCAAATACCCGGGGAACGTGAATAGCAGGAAAATAGTGCGGGGGTGCCCGAGCGGTCAAGGGGGCGGGCTCAAGACCCGTTGGCGTAGGCCGGCGTGGGTTCGAATCCCACCCCCCGCACCATCTTAAT
>WAOQ01000009.1 GCA_015521205.1 Desulfurococcales archaeon | reverse complement strand
TCAACGTAGAGATTATTGTTTCCTTATCCAAAGGCGGGGCACCTTCCATACACTGTCATAATATATAAGTTGACCCACAATAAGTGTTCCCCCCAAAGAAAGATGGATCCCCCTGGGGAACAATTTAGCCGTGGAGCTTCTTCTTTTGCTTGTATTGTTCAAGCTTTTCCCGTGTTGTCGTGTGAATATGAACAGGGTGATTGGGCGGAAGAGAGAGTTCATTCTCTATCCTCTTCTGCAAAACATTCTTCTCCTCACGTGTGAGGGGCTTATCCGTCACCACAAGTATGTCTATATCATTGGCTTTGCCTGGTTCCCGGCGTGCATGGCTCCCTATGAGATAAACCTCAGCCCCTTCTAGTATGCGGAGAATTATACGTGCGACTTTGGAGGACACTTCTTCCCAACGCCCAAGAAGTCCTTCCCTCTCCCTGAGCCTAGGATCAACCACTTTAGGAAGCTTCCTACCAGTTATACTCCTGTAAACGTACTCTATGGTGATGCTACCTATAAGCATAATGACTAGAATCGTTATCTGGCTCGGATTAATCTGATACATCCTCCACAACAGGATCGCCAAGGCAGACAAGCTCAACACAGCGCCTCCAAGTGATATCACAGGATTAACACCAGCATCACGCCGCATCCTATAAGCGGCAAGATTCACAGCCGTAAACACTATCAAGAACCCACCGCTCCCGGCAGTGCTAATCGCCTCAAGACTAGCACCTAACGCTAGGAGTAAGCTCATTGAGCTAATGATGAGCAATCCCTCATACGCGCCACGCCATATCTTCTTTGCGAATATCTGGGGCGCCTCGCCATACTTTGCCACAAGGTAACTCATACGAGCCGTACCATACAAGGTAGCATTTATAGCGCTGCTTGTAGAGGCCAACGCGGCGGCTACGACTAGGGAAACACCCGCCGGACCCAGTACTGGTTCGACCAGGGCGGCCAACGCATAATCCCTAGCCTTTTCAACGGTCTCCGGGCTTAATGCTCCGGCTGAAACTACCGCGATCAGGATATACACGCCTATAACCATGACAACTGCAGAATACAATGCTCTTCTAAGAACAGTAGTATTCTTCGCGTCCCCAGCAGCGTTTGCTATTAACTCAAAACCCTCATACGCTAGGAATATGACCATGCCCCCGGCGATGATGTTGAAGAGAGGCGGCCAGGTTGACGGTGAAAGCTTGGACCACTCCACTAGTCCGGTCCCAACATAGGCCACGAACAAGAGCACGGCAAGCTTGAACCCTACGAGCCCGAGTTCGACACGACCACTCACCACGGCGCCCAGGAGGTTTACGAATGTCAAACTACCAATAGCCAGGAATACGAGGGCAACATACGCTTCATGATAACAGCAAGGCAACATCGAGGCTCCATACGATCCGAAGGCATACGCGTAAAGGGCTACCATGACGATATAACTTGCTAGAAGCATTATTGTTAGCCCGCCAGTCAACACGTTATCCCCAAACGCCCTCACCAGGAACTCTATCGTCCCACCTATACTTGGATACCTGGAAGACAGTTTCGCATAGCTATAACCAGTTAGCAACGCTATAACACCGGCGAAGGCAAATGCTAAGGGGGCAGCGGTACCCGCCAATTCCAAGCTTAGACCAAGCGTAGCGAATATCCCCCCGCCGATCATGCCGCCTACGCCTATGCTGAAGATCTCCCAGAAACCAAGCTTCCCTCCTCCCAGCCGCAATACGAGCCCCCCAGAAACCATCTAGCATCTATAAGAACAAAAAAGAAAACCGGTTAATTAAAAAGATGGGAGGTGCACCCGAAGACTAGACGCAGGGCTTCCTACTTAAACTCACGGACGCACTCGTTGCTGGTGGGCTTTACCGGGATCATGCAGAGAACAACCATGCCGTCATCGCCAGCCCAATATTCATGCCAACTACAGGGCGGGATGTACAAGAAGGTATCCTTACCTACCTCATAGACCTTCCCATCGATCGCGACCCTGCCGGAGCCTTCGAGTACGTAGATCTCGTGCTCCCAGGGATGACGGTGGTTCTTTATATGGGCTCTAGGCTCCAAGGTGAATCGCCGCATGGCAAAGGTGGGAGCCTCCATACCCACGAGCCACTGGATCCTCGTCCCAATAGCCATTTCCTCCGAAACCTTCTCTGCCGGAATCTCTTTTTCATGCATAACTATGGGTTTCGAATAATCCAAAGTATTCCACCTCCACATCAATTCTATTCTTTTGGAACAATAAATTAGTTGGTACAAAGGATAAGACAAGTCTAGACGGTCTCCTCGGGATACCGTAGCTCATCCCTTATCGTAAGCCACAACCCCACCAAGACAATGGCCATGTAAAGATATACACGTAGGGGAGGATACTGTCCAAGGAACAGGATAGCAAGTATCGTCGCACCTACAGGCTCGCCGAGCACACTCCCCGCAACGGTAGACGCCTTAGCTCTTCTTAGAGAATAATTGAGCAACGTATGCCCCACACTATTAGGTATAAGAGCTAACAGCAAGATGTAGAACCAGCTCTCCAAGCTAAAACCCAAAACCGGAAACCTTAGCAACAGCGAGAATGAAAGTGAGACCAGTGAAGCCGTGAAATAAGCTACAACAACATACGATGCCACATTCATCCCTGTTTTCCGCACCATCCTCCCAAGCGCAAAATAGACTCCCCCGCTAATCGCGCCTATCAAGGCGAGAATAGCTCCCAAAGGTTGTGTCGAGGGATCACCGCCACTCAAAAGATAGACGCCTATCAATGATACAGCTATACCAGACACCCCGCTAATCCCTGGCCTCTCACCCTGCGGCAACATAAAAAGAGCCGCGAACACCGCATGTGTACACACTATAGTAGTGCTAGCTGCCACGCTCGCATAGAAAAGACTCTGGAACCAACTGCTCATATGCACGCCAAGTGCGATCCCCGCCCCTACAGCATAATAGAAGCCACTGCCTAACCGGGATCCCCCTCTCACAGTTGGTAATAATATGAGAGTGCTAATCAGCATACGCCAGAAACTGGCCGTCGGACCCGGTACACCCGATAACACAGCCAGGATTGACGCGGATGAAACGGCGGAAACAGCAACCGCTAGAACTATAGGTAAGGATACATTGTCCAGTGAAAAAGAGCCCTGACGACCCTCCAAGCTTAACCACTCATCTTCGGCACCACTATTATCAACAATCCATCCCTGCGGGATACTCTTATCAGATCCTTACGAGGCTCGACTGGTTCGGGCAGATGTATCACTGCATGATAACGTCGTATAGTTCTCTCCTCCCTCGTCCAACTGGGAGACTCGGACAAACGTTCAATGTCTACCTCAGCCTCAATTACGATGCGATCCACTAGAACATCTATCTTCAACGTTGAAGGATTGGCTGCAGGCAGATCAACTATAACCCTGTAACTGTCGCCTAGATCCTCAATCCTATAGAGCGGCTCCTCCGGCCTCAGACTAGTCTCGGGGAACAATCCCATCCCCATCTCACCGGCTAAGAACCTCTCTAGTAACCATCGCTGCTCCCTTAGGAGCTTCTTAAGATACTCTATATCCTCCCAGAATGACATCCTCCAGCACCCCCAGGAACCCTTCACTCGTCTAACTGTATATCATGGGGCCCTGATACTCGAGGTTTTTACCCATCTGTGCCATGACAGGCTTCGTACTCTTCATAAGCTCCTTCATACGCAGCTTGATGCTCTCAGCGCTCTCCAACAACTCTCTCAGATCAACTCCAAGGCCGAGCATCCTGTTGAGACCTTCAACCACAGCACTAGCGGCCTCGGGATCTGGGAAGTCCATAAACGCCTCCGCCAACACGACAAGATTGCTCACACGTCTTCTCAGACTATTCTTTAACAATAACGAGTAGGGACCAGCGATTATCCCGTTCCTAAACCTCTCGCCTCCCAGCTTGGAGCCGAGTTCTTCTGCCTCACGACTAGTAGCTAACCAGTAGAGCTTAGGCTTGGTTATCTCTAGTCTATTTGGAACTCCTAGACCAGTTACGCTTACAAGGTGTCTAAATCCTCTCAACCGCGCCCATTCCACCAGAAAGTCTGCCAGCTGGAAGAACGCCTGGGCCGGGAGGGGAACTTCGCTCACAACAGCGTAAATGTTGTCCTTCCCGAAAACCCTGACTGGAGGCCTGGGCCGACCATCAACTATCACTGACACGGGAGGGAACAGCCTACGATTATCTATCCCAGCTAGCTCGCTCATCCCATACTTCCTAACAATATAGCTTACAGTTATGGGCCCCACCAAACCGGCATCGGGGAACCCCACTATTAGATAACTGTCATCGCCAGGCTGAAACTCGCTGTACTCCTCGACGGTAAACCCCATAACTTCTTCTAGGTACAATGGTCTCATAGTGTTCGTCGCCAAAAACCTCACCTCCAACACAATATCATCTCGACTCTCTCCATCTAATATATAGTGTATCTAAAAATTGGGTATAACGATTTCGTATTCAATACCCTTAAACATTAAGAAACAACGAAATAATCAGCAAGACCAAAAGACTCTTTCAAGCCAGAGACGAGATCCATTTCCCGGAGACCGGGCTCCGCTACTATAACCTTAAAGGAGACATCCCGCACTAGACGGGCAAGCCTCGAAGGAACGCTTCCCTCCACGCCAACATGCATAGAACCCATGACAACCATCATTACAGGCGGTCCTTGAGCTAGCCTCTCACCAGGATAATCCTTAATGATTCTAGCGATCATCCTAGAGGCGACCTCATCCTTGTACGCCTGTGCAAAGAAGAGCTTCTCTGGATCCAATCTTCCCATAGGCCCCGATTTCAATGCTTCATCCACAGCTTTGAAAAAGCTCCTCCTATAACTAGGTGGTCCCAACCAGATATCTCCAGGTCTAACAATACACTCTAGACTCTCAAGAGCCTCTAATCCATTCCTGGACACTTGCCGTGCATATTCACGTGGAGCCATCAGACCATAAACCTTGATTCCATGGTTACGCGCATAGTCTAGGAGTGGCCTATAGAAATCCAGGTTAAACCCTTCGTACCCTCGTGCATAAGCTTGTTTTACTTTTTCCCATTCTAGACTTTCAGACAGGTATTCGTCAAGGATCCATTGTTGCTTATAATTGAAATGTTCCAATCCCAACGTTATATCTGCTGAGATACCATACAACAGATCCAAAATCTCGAGCTCAGCCACGAGCACGCTTGGAACTTCGTGCTTCTCACCGAAGAACACTATACCTGTAGAGGTTAAATCATTGATTAGCTTATTGGTATCACAGATCTTCTTTTCCCTACGGCAGAATAGTCTGGTCAAGGATGTGCCTCCTCCGTGTAAAGTGGTTGGTAGCAATGTTATATAGGGAATAGGAATAATAATATTACCTGCATACTTTATATAACGTTCACCAAATAGTCCGGTATTGTCTTAGGTTGAAGAATCTTATATGTTATTTCGTTCTCCGAGAGCCCAGCAAGGACATCGACCACACGATATCGGAGCTCTGGGATATATTTGTTTAGTTGCATAGGCATTGTATTTAGGAAAGTTACATGAACCGAGTTGGTGATCGACACTATTACAGGTGGACCCTCATATAATCTTTCTTTCGGGGCTGTCTTTAATACATTGTACATTTTCTGTGTCATAACCATGTTTTTATAGGCTTCCATGAGTAGCACATTTTGCGGATTCTTAGTTTTCAACCACTCGAATGAAGGGTCGCTACTGAGGATATAAGGGAGATTCTCATAATGGTTTAGCTTCCAAAACTTCAAGTGATCCTTGGAAAGGGTATAGGGCATCCTTGTTAAAGCAGGTTCTCCCTCGTTGAGGATTTTGAGTAGATGGTTTCGTGGCGGGGAGAGCCCCATTACCCGTATATTATGTTTACGGGCATACTCAAGTAATGGTCTGTAAAATTCCAGGTTGAAAACCTCGCCTTTTTCTCCATACGTTGTTTTGAGTTCATCCCATTTCATCAGACCATGCGTATAACTGTCAATAAGAT
>WAOQ01000008.1 GCA_015521205.1 Desulfurococcales archaeon | reverse complement strand
GTCAGATGTGTATAAGAGACAGCATTATTTCTAGGAAGTTTTATGAGAAGAACGGGTTTGTAGGGCTTAATTGCGAGGTTTACAAACCTCTGGATTAAACCTCCCAATCTTTTTCTATCTCCACGTTTGTAGATATAGCGCGGTATATTTTTTCTATTATCTCCTGTGGTGGAAGCATACCATTTATTACGAGGTATCCTTTTTCCTCTGCTATTTCGAGGTAGGTTTCCCGAATTTTCTCGAGTTTATCTTGTCTCTCGAGGCCGGTTAACCTCTTGTTTTGTTTTTTCATAAGGCGTTTCAAAGCTTCTTCTACCGGTATGTCTAGTATTATTGTGATATCCGGTTCTGGGGCATACCTGTTGACTTCTTCGACCCAGGATCGTGGAGCACCTCTGACTGATTGGTATACTATGCTACTTAGCTTATATCTGTCTGATATGATGACGTCTCCTTTCTCGAGTGCAGGTTTTATGATGTTCGTGTAATGTATCATTCGGTCGGCAGCGAAGAGTAGTGCTTCGGCTATAGGGTTTCCACCTCGTTTTGTTATATTGTCGATGTGCTTGGTTATGCAGGGGTCTCGTGGTTCTTTTGTGAGTATTACTTCTCTACCCTGTTCCTTTAGTTTTTCGGCTAGTAGTTTTGCTATGGTTGTTTTTCCTGCCCCGTCTATCCCTTCTATCGCTATGAATACTCCTTTATTCTTCTGTGTTGAGTTCTCCTGTTTTCGCATTATAGACACCTTTGATTGTTCGTGGGTGTCTGAAGAATTCTTTTGGTAGTCCCTCGGCTAATGGTAGGTTTGATATTACGGCTCCCGTGATTATTATGGGTTCGGCTTTGCCGGCGAGTATCGCTTTTGGCGCGGTTCCGTTTTTTGCCATTGCATAGATTATGTAGGAACCTACTGTACTCCCTCGTCCTGCTGGTATGGCTATTATTTTCTCTTTGACCGTTTTCCCATGGTGGGGGGAGTTGGGATCTTTTACTTCTCCTGTTTTGGGATCAAAGTCGCCCAGGAAGGATATTGGATGGTTGAACACGAGTATTTCCCCTTCTAGGTTGTCGCTGCCTTCTACTATCACTTTTAGCGTGTATTTCACCATTTTAGACACCTCAGGTCTGCGTGGATAGTTGGATCAGAGTTTCTATGGGGGCTAGCCTGGTTTCTACACTGTGTATCCTTTTCATGTAGAATAGGGTTTTGAAAGAGTTGGTAGCGATAGTATAACCCGTTTTCTGCCATCCGGGGGATACGACTAAGCATGTATCCCTCACCAGTCTTATCCCATACATTTGGAGGAGCGCGTCTAATCCCTGGTCTGTTACTTGCTTGTAGATGTGTCTGCTTACTGATACCCAGAAGTGGTTGCGTACCGGTTTGTTTATGCGTTTAAGGTGTCTTGCTATAAGGCGTATTTCTTGGAGACCCGCATGTGGGCATCCTATGAATACCATGTCGGGCATAGTGGTAGGGGCGAATTCTTCGAGTTTTGATTCTATATCATCCCTAGTAATGGACTCGCGTGGAAGCTGATGGAAATCAGTTTTCGCCTCCCGAGCCGCCGGAGTGCCTGGTATTATGCATAGCTCGAGGCTTCCGGAGGCACCTGCCGCGGCGCACATTTCTTTGAAACCTATATGGTCGGGGGTTGAGGATGTAAACTCTAAGTAAGGCGGTTTTTGTTCTAGGGACACTAGTTCCCCGAGGAGCATTCCTATAATGCTAGACCGTGCAGAGTCTAGGTTTGGATGATCGACCGTTATCAGGAGTCTTGGTTCCCGATTCTCTGGAACGTGTACGCCGGCGTAGTAAGTCTTGCCTAATATGGCGGCCATGAGGGCTAGGGGTCCTCCTTCCCTGTTTGTCCAGGCTCCTAGTATGCTGTTAGAGTAGGCTACAGCGCTTGACTCACCCCATGCCAAGTGTTCTCCTGGGTTTGGCTGTCGTATATAGTATGGAGTACAAGTCATTGTGGGCTCTGCACCCATTCGGACTAGATATCGTATTACTTCTGCTTGTTTTTTGTAGAACTCTGTAGTTGCACCGGGGAATCCTCTCGGTTCGTCGAGGTCCACGCCTATGGGGTTTATGGTGGTGTATACGTTGAACCGCGCTTCTAGTTCATATAGGTTTTGGATAAAGTTTAGCCCGGGTTCTCCTATGTTGTTATAGGATATACCGCTTATGTGGGCGTGCTGTATTGGTATGAGTTTCTCTGCCCCTAATGCTTCACCTACTTTTATTATTACGTTTAGAGCTAGTCTTTTGGCTTCTCCTTGTTCTCCGGCTAGTATTGCTTCCTCTTCTTTTGTCAGGTACATAAGCCTCCCTCTGCTAGATCGTTTTGGTATGTTTGGGTTGTTTAGTGTTTGCATCCTGGTATGATTGCTCTCTCGAATATATGTCCGCCTTTGAGGGGTTTTGTTGCATCCATACCCATTTTCGAGGTGAGTCCATCCTTGGATGAAGGATCTAGAGTGGATCCTCTCGCATTATGTATTAGAATGAGATCTTTGTGGGCTTGAAACCTTGTTGCTATTGCCCATTCGACTTGTTCCGGGTCATCTGGGTCTATGTCCTGGTCTACAACTATAACGTGCTTTAGGCTGGGATGTCCTGCGAAAGCCGCTAATATGGCATTTTTCGCGTCTCCGTCCGTGTTTTTGGTTATCGATACTACTGCATGAAGCCATCCTCCCCCGGCCGGCGTTAATCTAACCTTATGCACTCTCGGGACGGTCTTCAAGACCGTCTGGTATATCTGTGCTTCTCGTGGAAATCCCATTAGCATTGCATGTTCGAGTCCACCCGGGAGGATGGAGTGTACCGGTTCGCCGGGTCTATAGTAGACCTTCTCTATCTTCAGTTTGGGTTGGAGTCTAACTCTGTCATAAGTGCCCATGGCGTCTACGAATGGTCCCTCTTCCACGTCTTCAGGTTCTAGATAAGCTTCTGCTACTATAGTTGCGTCTGGTATGGGGTGTTCATGTATTGGAGACTTGTATAGTCTATCGCCTAGCGCTGAGGCGGCTGGGGCTAACTCGTATAATCCTTTTTCTGGGCTTGTGGCTGCTAACAGGAGGTAAATAGGGTGTACTCCAAGGATTATTGTTACTGGTAGGGACTCGTTCTTAGCCCGTGCTTCTTGCAGCATAGTGTAAAGGTGGCGGGGTACTATACGTATTGCTAGGGTATCGTCTTTCCTCATTATCCTATGAATACTGGCGTTACATATTCCTTTCATGCACGAGACTATTATGGGGCTTGTGAGATAGTATCCACCGTCTTTCTCGTAGTATTTGATCCAAGGGAGTTCATTTGCTCCTCCAATTTTTCCTTCTCGTTCTATGGGGTGTTTTTCTTCGATTTTGAGGGTAGGAGGCGACTCTATCATCTTGAGTAGCTTCATGTATGCCTCAGCAACTGTTTTAGTGTTTAGGAGTGCTCGTATTCTTTGACGGTTAGTCAGATATGCGGCGGTATGGGTGATTTCTTGTTCTCTAACCGTGAATTCGACCGGTTGACCTAGTTTTTCGTGCTTTTTGATTAGACATGCCGGTTGGTATTCAGGGTCTAATGGTTCGGGGTATTTTGTGAGTTTTATGTTTTCAAGGTAGTGTGCTAGACGAGACATTTGTGTCACCAGCTTCTGCGTGCTATGTGCCTGTAGATTATCGAGATAGCTGATAGTATGTCTTCATCCCTTATAGGTATCTCACTATAGCGAAGTGGTAGTTTTCCCGTAGTGCCTTCTTCTTTAACTATTGTATAGTTGGTATAACCGGCTGTTCTTAGGCTACTTATTGTTTCTCTGATTCTTTTGGATGGTGCGCTTCCACCAATGTATATTGTTAAGCTCTTGTTCCGCCATTTCTCCTTCATGTGTTGCCCTATTTTCCGACATTCAATTTTATTGTAGTCAAATATTATCCCTCGACACGAAGCCGCATAGGCGCATAGAACCCCCACATCTATACCTATTGTGTAAGATGGACAGCCACCGCTTACCAATTCTACGATATTATAGATTGCTTCTTCGATGTTCGAGGCGAATAAGATCTTCTTTGCAACCACTTTCATTTGCTGTGTTAGGGCCTCGAAAAGCGGTGTTCCCGGTGGTGGGTAGACTGCTATATCACATGTTGTACTACTCGTCCGGGGGACGAATAGTGTTATTCCCTGGCTAGCGAGAAGTTGTTTATACTTTTGAAATAGAATTGGGTCTGTAAGTTTAGAGAGGTAGGCTATGAGAATCGAATCCGCCACCCCTCGAGGGTTTATACGTATTTAACGTTTCAAGCTACCCTTCTCCACTTGTCTTTGCGATTTCCTCTTGTATACGTGCTATAATGTCGTTTATTTCCATCGTTTCCTTAGCTGCACCCAGATCAATTAAGTATATCTTACCTGTTTCTTTATGCTTAACACGTATAACATCTTTTACTATGACACCACTCTTATCTTTCGCCTCTGTCTGGTATCTATATATGTCCAATAATTCTACACCATTCTTCGCTAATACATCTCTGAGAGCGAGCGAATACCTGGATACCATTCCTGACACCTCCACGCTCCTAATGAATACATCCACGTACCTCCATCCAAGCTTTTAACGTTACCCTAAATGAACGGAGGTGAAACCATAGCATGCGAACACAGGATAGTGAACCGGTTAGAACAACGGTGTATGCGAGTATCGACCTTGTTAAACTCGCTGAAATCATAAGAAGAAGACATGGTAAGTTTGTGTCTCCCTGGGAGCTTTCACGAATAATCCCAGTTTCCACTAGGACCGCTGGGAAACTATTGGCAAGGATGGAGGAGCTTGGCTTCGTAAAGAGATATAACAAGCGAGGGGTCTACGAGATGATGCCCTACAGAGAAAACAGAGTTTTCTAGTTCTAAACTCCCCTTTCGCCCTCGGAGCCCCTAGCCTCCAAGGTGGCCGCTATATAAGACAAGATGCCAACGGCTATCCATAACATCGCTGTGACTAAGAGTGTATATCTGTCGCCTGGACTAGCCCTGAGCCCCAAATAAAGGGTTGCTAATGCTGCTAGTAGTGAAAGTCCGAGGGCTAGTCTGCCTATAGTTAAATAAATGTTGGAGGAAGGCATCCTAGGACCTCCTTTTTAATTCCTCCCTTATTATCCCCTCAAGTATATCCAATGCCTTCTCCATTTCCTCCATAGTTATTACTAGTGGCGGAGATAGTCTAATCGTCGAGACCCCCGCACCTATTACCAAGACTCCACGTTTGAAAGACTTTCTAATTATGTTGCCAACCTCCTCTCTGGCTGGAACTTTACTATCTGGATCCTTTACTATCTCAACCCCTATCATCAAACCTTTCCCACGAACATCGCCTATTTGAGGTATTTCATCCGATAGATCCTTCAACCTCTCCAAAGCATAGTTTCCAACCTTCTCGGCGTTCTCAAGTAATTTCTCCTCTTTTATTATCTCGATTACCGCTTCGGCTGCAGCCAATGATACCGGGTTTCCACCGAACGTGCTTGCGTGGCTACCCGGAGGCATTTTCATAATATGTGCTTTGCCGCCGATCACGCCTAAGGGTAACCCTGAAGCTATACCTTTAGCGCTGGCAACAATGTCCGGTTCAACGCTCCAGTGTTCAATAGCATACCATCGTCCTGTTCTCCCAACTCCACTCTGAACCTCATCAACGATAAGGAGTATCCCATGTTTATCTGCTAGCCTCCTCAATCCCGGGAGGAAATTGTCGGGTGGTACGATATAGCCTCCTTCACCTTGAATAGGCTCAATTATAAAAGCCGCCACTTCCGTCGGATCAACAAGCTTAGAGAATATCCACTCTTCAATATAGCCAAGTACAGCTTCCCCACATTCTTCGGGCGTCTCTACCTGGAAGGGGCACCTATAGGAGTATGGATACGGCACATGTATAACCCCCGGAACCAGGGGGGCAAATCCTTTCCGCTGAACAGGCTTAGATGCTGTTATGCTAACAGCGCCCATTGTACGTCCATGGAATGCTCCCAAGAACCCTATGATATACTGTCGTGCGCCACCAAAGAAGCTCCTCGCTATCTTAATCGATCCCTCGATCGTCTCCGCGCCGCTGTTACCATAGAAAAGCTTGGAATCACCCGTAAAGGGCATAATCGATTTTATCTTCTCGCCAACCCTAACAGCTATTTCATAATAGAAGTCAGTTAGACTATAATGCAACAACTGTTTAGCCTGTTCCTCAACAGCTTTTACTACTTTGGGGTGGAGATGTCCGACATTTAGAACGGCCAAACCTGCATTCAGATCAATATACCTATTCCCATCTACATCCTCGACGATCGCCCCACGCCCTGTCTTAACCACAAGTGGATACCATCTAACAAAACTCTGCATCAAAACATCGTGATCCCTTTCTATTATCTCCCTTGCTTTAGGACCCGGGGGCTCCACACGTATGAACGGGACATCCAGCATACAAACACCTCCATTATACCGATACCTGTCTAGCACAATTCCTGCAAGTCTCCATACTATTCGACACCCGAATAATAATTATAACATTGCGAGAGAACACCCAAACTAGAGGGGACGGTCTATTGAATGAAGAGAAATTACAGCTAAAAATATTGGAAACCTACTTGATTGGTCCTTACTCCGAGAAACTTGGAGAACGCCGTTATAGAGTACAGCTCGTCGGAACCAATATAGTAGTTAACATCCAGGCCGAAACCCCCCAGGAAGCCCTAGAAAAGGCGGCAAAAGTATTACAAACGCTGGGCATTACCAAAGAATTCATACGTCAACCCTAACTCTCTTGGCTCCAGTTATCCAGTAAATACCATCATCTCTATACTCTTTCTTCCAGATAGGGGCCTCTCTCTTAACCCGTTCCACTAATTCTCTAAGAGCGGGAAACCCATTTAACCTAGAGTAACTCTTCACTGCGGCCACAAAAGTTATATCGCCGGGCCTACGGTCTCCAACGGCATGAGCTACATAAACACCGGCTAAACCATGCTTCTCCCCGACCTCTATAGCTATTTTCCTAAGCACATCTACGAGATTCTCGTGAGCCTCATAATGAAGAAGAGATACCCTATGCCCATCCACAACCGATTTCACAGTACCTACAAAAAGCAAGAGTGCACCCATATCTTCGTTTTCCAACACTCTTGCGATTTGGTTTAAATCAGCTTCATCTTGGATAAGAGTAGCATGGACCCGGAGGTCGCCACCCGCTGCTGGAGGTAAAATGTGAACTTCGGAGCCACAGGGTATGGACTCATCCTTAGAAATAGGTTTCCCCCCAGTAATGATTACGAGCTCGTTGGGTGAACCATAGGTTTCCGCAAGCTTGGGAAACTTCTCCCATAGGGACTGCAGAATTAAAGATTTCTTGGGATCCGAGTCTAAGACAAGATCCACATTTGATGTACCAACTAAGTCACGCAGCACAGCATATAGCTTTACGGAAATACGACACATGGACATGTTTTTACCGCTCATCGCGACTCCACCAATAGACCTGTTGGATAAATCATCATTCATATTGTCTTCTCTTTACGTTTCTCCTCGAGAGCCTTCGAAAGTTCTTCTAACAATTCTCTGAGAACACGACGGGCCTCCTCTTCACCCATTCTCTCCAAAAACAGTCTAAGGAATTTTGAGGCACACCTATTGCTATGAAAATAGAGTGTGATGCCAGCTTTCGATACTACTATGCCTTGTCCTACCGGGAATTTACGTCCACAAACACTGCATTCGTAATAATTACGTGCCACCAGAGACACCCTTGTCAAGAGACCATACGGGCATAGGTTAACTATATAAAATCTAGGATACCACTAATCCCGTTAAGACTGTGCCTGTGTGACACAGACTGAATACCATACAATACAACAGAACAGGCTCAGAGAAACGAAAGGATCAGACCACGGGTGTATCGGAAATTGCAAACCCAGAAAAAAACGCTGATCAGCCCTCCAATAGCAAAGCTGATAGAAGAGAAGGGCTGGGAAAGCCCAACCCCAATGCAGCTAGAGGCATACAAACATATCTCGCAAGGAGACAATACCCTGATAATAGCTCCTACAGGTAGCGGTAAGACAGAAGCAGCCCTTCTCCCAATCCTAGACCAAATGCTAGCCATGAATGCACGGCCAGTAAGTGTCGTGTATATAACGCCGCTCAAAGCACTGATCAACGACCTCTATAAGAGGATCTCATGGTGGGCAGAACGGCTGGGCTTCATAGTATCAAGGAAGCACGGCGACGTGTCAAAAGGTGAGCGCGCCCGGAGGACGAGAAAAATACCCCATATTATGATATTGACCCCGGAAAGCCTAAAGATAGATCTCGACTGGTCTAGCGGCTTCCGTGTAAACTACAAAAATGTTAGATGGGTCATTATCGATGAGGTACACGAGCTTATAGGAACTAAACGCGGCGTCCAATTATCAGTACTACTCGAAAGGCTCAAAAGACTAGCCGACAGGGATATCCAACGAATAGCCTTGTCAGCAACTATTGGAGACCCAAAACTGGTAGCCCGATTCATCTTCGGCGGATCGAAAAGACCTCAAGCAATAGTAATGCCCGACACGAAGAAAAGGGTCTCCATGAAAATCCGCTACGCCGGACCAGTAAACGGTGACGGAGTAGACCTATGGGAGAACAGCGCCAGGATCCTGGCCGAGGAGATAGGCGAGGGCCCGACCATAGTGTTCGTCGACTCTAGGTTCCTAGCCGAACGTCTACAGGAGACACTGGCAAACCAAGGGGTAGACAGGGTTTACGTCCACCACAGCAGTGTGTCGGCAGAACTCAAGAGTGAAATAGAAGAACGTTTCCGGAAAGGAGAAGTCAGAGCGATAATCGCAACAAAAACCCTAGAACTAGGCATAGATATCGGAGAGATAAAGAAGATCATCCAGTTCAAAGGACCTGTACGGGTATCAAACCTCCTTCAAAGAGTTGGGAGAAGTGGGCACAGGTTAGGCGCTGAAAGCAGGGGAGTTATAGTAGCTGTCGACCCTATAGACTTTCTAACAAGCCTAGCAGTGAGCCGCCTAGCCGTAGAAGGTATTGTTGAACCACCCGATACTGGGCACGTACCTCTAGACGTCATAGCCAGAGAAGTAGTTGGAATGGCGCTAGCGGAAGGCGAGATAAAACCAGAAGAGATCTATAAAACAATAGCCTCGTCAACACCTGGCTCTACACTTGAAAAACCATACTTTGACAAGCTTATCGACTACCTGATAACCAACAGGCTACTTGTAAGACGCGGCGAAAAGGTAAAGGTGGGTCCATCCTTCTACAAAATATGGAGATTCCGGAGGACGGATGCACCGCCATGGGCACGAAGTTTCTCCGACTTCTTCACCGTAATCCCAAAAACAGAAAACTTCACCGTAGTTTATAGGGATAAGGCTATAGGGACTATCGACTTCAACTACGTCTACCGCCACCTAAGAGAAGGAGACATCATAAGGCTTGCAGGTGGGCTATGGCAAATAAAGAGTATCAACGAACAGACAAGAACAATCAAGATTGTAAAAAGCCGGTCCAAAGAGGGAGAGATACCTATATGGAGAGGAGAAACCTTCCAACGAAGCCCCCTAGTAGCACACGAAACCTATAAAGTACTTGCATCTGCAGTCAATGGAGACAATATAGAGCATCCGCTACTTGAAATAGATCCTAGGGGGATCGAAGCACTTAGCGAGATAACCATTTTCTACAAGAAGACAGATGCTCCCATACCGAGTACTATAAAGGTAGTGGTAGAAAATGAGGGAGACGAAACACTCCTACTCTACCCCTTTGGCACACGGCTAGCAGAGACTATCGGGGCGATCCTAACATTTCTTATATCAAAACGACACGGCCTAAACACGTACTACCGCGCGTCAGCTCTAGGCGTCTCCATAAAAGCACCCAGCAACACGGATCCAGCCCAGCTCTTAGAGGAACTAGCCAAAAATGATGAAGACAATGTAAGAGCAATGTTATGGAGGGCCGTCACCAGGACCCCCCAGTTTAAACAAGTTATGAATGAAGTCAAATCCAGCTTCGGCGTCATAATGAAGGCGGACCCCGAGGAGGATCAACTCCTCATAGAAGAAGTTGCTAGACAAGTAATGAGTAGAAACCTAGATCCAGAAGGACTCATCGAGTTCCTAAAGAAGATCCGGGAGAGAGAAATTGTTTTAGAACGGTTCGAGAGCCCCTATGTATCCCCCATAGCAGCATACATATTATCTCTACCTGCCGTCAAACCCTGGACTAAGAAGGTAGAACGTGCCATAGCCGAAGCCCTAGACCTCTCCGAGAAGACCGTGGGGAACGCTTTACGCGAGATGAGGAAACCCGGAAACCCCTATAGGATGTTCTGCTTCTACGATATTCTCGACAGGGAGTGCCGGTGGGCGTTACTCGACGATGTAGAGGACATAATTAGAATGGAGGAATTCGCAGAGAGCTTCAAACCCCTCAGAGACGAGTCGGTGCAAGTGATGGCTTTGACTACAAGAGGAGGGCTACCAATAACGTTCATGGCCGGCCCTACGAGTCTAGGACGCCTTCAAGAGAAGATGAATATGCTTCCCAAAGAAATCTACAAACTGATAATAAAATCTCTCAACTATTACGATGAAAGGCAAGTCTCCTATTTCCATGTTCCCAGAGAACTACTCCCAATCCTCATAATGAACTCTATCTCATTCCTCCAAAGAACTAGATACTACTAGATACGGCCCCTGGAGGCGCTCGGCCGGGGATAACATCCCCACAACACCCTCCCAATGCAGGGAGAGTGTAATCGGTAGGGTAACAACTTCGCCACCGCGCCTCCAGGAGCCATGTATTGTCTTGAACCCGGCCACTGTTTAATTTTCCCAGACACTGAAATGATACGGGAGGCTCGGTAACACGTGCCTAGCCCATTACCCCCAAGAAGAACTTGGGGGTATAAGCGTCGTGGCGGTCATCATCACCTCCCAGTACGACTGTTCCATGGAGTCAACATAAATTATTGTTCCACGAGGAAAATATCTATTCATTAAACCAAAATTTGAAATGGAGGTGTCCCGGAGAGCATGCCAAGCAACGTCGGCGAATTCGCGCTGAGAATACTTATAGGATTCATAGTAGGAGGATTAATAGGTATAGAACGAGAGCGAGCCAGAGTAACAACCAAGAGCGGCAAAGATGAACTACCGGGTCTTCGCACATTCGGACTTACAAGCATATATGGCAGTATGACGGGTTATCTCTCCTATCTCGAGACTGAACCCCAGTCTACTGTGATCCTGTTACTCTCAACAATCGGTATGCTACTCATAGTCTTCTTCTACGCATTCCACCGGATGATCATTAAGAAGCTTTCAGGAGTTACCACGATGGCAACTATGCTTCTAACGTACTTCCTGGGTATACTAGCAGGATACGGGTTCCTAGTTGAGAGCGTCTCTACAAGCATACTTGTCACATTCATACTATCCATCAAGTATCCCTCAGCACGTCTGGCCAAAGAACTCTCATACCGCGAGTTCATAGCCATACTAGAAGTCGGAACGCTTAGTCTAACCATAGGACCCATAATCTATAGTTTAAACCTAAGCTTCCTAGGCGTCGACCTATTCAAAGTCTACCTGTTCTTCCTTATAGTACTTATAGTATCACTAACATCCTACTTCCTCGTAAGACTAATGGGGACAAAAGGAATAGAAGCATCCTCAGTACTAGGAAGCCTTGTTAACAGTGAGGCAACTATAGGTAGTGTCACATCTCTTCTACTGTCATGGCCACGTCAGAGAGCTCTATCTACCATGAGGCGAGTCACGATTCTCATCCTGTCGACATTACAGATTAGAGCCGTGGCCCTAGCGTTAGTAGCACTCTATATGTTCCTGGGGGTAAAAGAGACCATTCAGGTAGCCCCTCCCCTCCTTATCGCCCTTCTTCCCGGGCTTATAGTAGCTCTCATAGAATTGACAAGGCTTGAGAAGGCATCTGCCGAAGGAGAAGCACAGATGATACTGGCTAGTCCACTCAACTGGGCTACAGCTGCCAGAATAGCTGTTGCATATACCTTGCTAACCATAACTGTTTACGTGGTCTCGAACACGGTAGCCGAGATCATCCCCCTAATAGCAATCC
>WAOQ01000007.1 GCA_015521205.1 Desulfurococcales archaeon | reverse complement strand
TCGCGAAACCATGCTGAGTATCGAATATTAGAGAGGGGAGTTATTAAAGGATAAGTGGGAGAGAGTGAGAGTATGGTATATGGAGAATTTCTTCGAAACATAGAATCTTATCGGAATGTCCTAAGTGAGGAATTTGGGATTCTGGATGGAAGGCTTTCGGAGCGTTTAGTTGTTTCTCCTCTCCCTCTCGAACGATTCTTGAATGGTCTTGAGGAGTTTTTGGACGCTAAGGGTATAGAATTTGAGTGGCTCCACCCTAACGACCCGGTTATAGGGTTGTCGAAGGTAGCCTAAGGCTCGTCCTGGACGGTAAACCCTACTATATCTTGTTCATTGGACGTGGCTCGATAGAGGCTGTTGACCGTGCCTGGATAATGGGCCACTACCCAGTGGTTTGGGAGGTATCATTCGTGAGTTCAGCAGCATCCCTGGAGAATGGCGTGGAGCCAGGCTCCTGTAACGCGCCGCTATACACTGTCGCCATAGGAGATCCCTCCGTCTCATATGCCGGGCTCGCAAAGGGGTTTCCTGTAGCCCATGAAGACGTCACATCAAGGATCTCCAGCACAGCAGCAGGGACAGGTTGCCATGTCGTCACTCGGCTAAACGCAAGTATACCATACTTATATATGGAGACAAGGAGGCTTCTCGAATACCTATCAAGTATAGGCGTATCAACCATTGACATGGAACTGGCATATGTGCTGAGAATATTCAATGCCCTGGGAAGAAAGCCACAGGCTTGCTAGTCGTGGAAGACATACCGCTACATGGTGTTGAATATATGTCCGGGAGCTTTGAGATGGTTAAAGAAATGATATATCGGACGAGGAGAATGGTTCTTCCCAGAATTATAGTGGAATTCCTTGGTTCCGACAAAGAACTTCGTTAGAACCCTCACAATTCTCAAAACGATGTATAGTTCATCTGAATAACATTGTTTACAAAGCGATCTAGGTCTCAAAGTAGTAAATTGTGAAGGGTGTAATTGATTTTGCACGAGGCCATCTAGGAGAAAGATCCCAGGACTAGGTACATCTCTATTGTGCTCAGTATGTCCTCTATGGTTTTTTCCACTGTGGAAATTGAGGTAACTTGGGTGGTGCCTTTCTTTAGTAATATGTGGTGGTTTAGTAGGAAGCCTATGTAGTAGCCAGTCATTGGTAAACCGCAGATTGGGTCGGTGGATGTGGGGGAGAAGAGCTTGTCTGGGCTGACTATTGTTTCGCCTAGTATGTGTTTTTCTAGCAACTGGAGGAGTTTGTCACGGCATTTCTCATATTCTATGATATCATGGTTTATAAGTGGGATAACGGTCCTTAGGCTGGCGTGAGGGTTTACGAGCCACGATAATAGGCATGCACGCCCTTCTTCTAGGAGTCTTGCAAGTGTCGGGTCGCCCCGGATTGGTGGAGTGTGGATGTGGACTAGCTCGTGGATGAGGTTTGTGATGATAAAGTCCCAGCCGGAGCTATATAGGTATTGAATGATATCATAGAGGCTTGAATCCTCCGGGAGACCTAGAAGGCCGGGATCGGTAAACCATTCGAGCCCTACATATATGTTCTTACCATATGCTGAGAGAGCAGAGTCGAACCCCGTGTAGAACAGGACTAAATTAGCGTGTGTCGGTTGTTTGAGGAGAAGGGAGAGGTTGACTAGCATTGTCTCCCAGGTATTGGTGGATAAGCGATTTCTAAGCTCTATCATGGACTTACATAACTGTGGGTGTCTAGAGAACATTTTGTGAAGCATGCTGGTTAGGACATGTGTTTTACCGTCTAGGTGGGCGTCGATATAGGGTTTTAGGTGTTCTCGGTTTTCGTGGATGAATGCCTCTATGCATTCCCAGCTACAATTCTTGTCTCTGCAGGATCTTTGTAGTTTTGATGCTAGGTTAACTATGCGTAGTCTGGGCTGTTGCACTGTAGGCTTCCCCCATCTTCGTAGGATGGGTGTAAGGGATATATTTGGGGAACATTTAATGTTGTCCTTAGAGTACTGGAGGTTATGTTTCTATGACTGGTAATAGGGAATGGTTTGAGGAATTCTTCGACGATCTATACTACGATACATATACTTTGTTCGAGAGCGAGGAGAGAAACGAGAGGGAGGCCAGGTTTATAGCTGAAGCACTAGACCTCCCGGAGGGCTCTAGGGTTCTCGACCTTGGGTGTGGATATGCGAGACATGCTGTCTATCTGGCAAAGATGGGTTTCGAAGTAGTGTGCTTTGACCTTAGCGACTACATGCTCTCGAAGGCCCGTAAACGAATAGAAGACTTCAAAGTTGCAGATAGGGTCATAGTTGTGAAGGGTGACATGAGGAGATTAGATTATACTGGCGAGTTTGACGCGACCTATATGTTCTTCACTACATTCGGCTACTTCAGCGACGAGGAGAACCGAGAGGTCATACATCGAGTCTCAAGGGCACTTAAGCCCGGCGGCAGGCTTCTCATAGACCTTCAAAATCCTGTACGACTCCTCAGCAACATATACTTAGGCAGAGGGGAGTGGAAGACATGGTTCGAGGCTGGCGATTATATAGTGCTCGAAGAAACGATTTATGATCTCCGGGAAGCACGTATCAAGTCCAAGAGGATCTTCATAGACAGAAGAGAAAACTGTAAGGTTGCAGAGAGGAACTTACAGATCAGAACCTACATGCTATGGGAGCTAGAGCAATTGCTAGTAGAGGCCAGCCTGGAAACAGAGAAGGTTTACGGGGACTATAAGCTAGGAGAATATGGGCCAGCGAGCCCTCGAATGGTTGTGGTGGCTGCGAAAAGACTGGAGGTTCCTTAGGGCAGTTGGAATATTGGGAAATAGTGGATGCGAACGTTTAAGCAACAAAGATGTTATCTTGTACTCTAAGTAGTATGATATTGGCATAGTAAAACGTGTTTATATGGTATCTGCAATCTGTATAGTTGCGTAAATATGTGGGTTTATATTGTATTTTGCGTGCGTAAATATTCAAATTTAAAATTGTTAGTATCCCGACAAATTTCGCCGACGATCAAAATCCCCATAAGGGATATTCCCAGGTGATATTGGATGAAACTGCCGCTCTCATCATTGGTAGTGTTAGCGATAATACTAGGATTCTTTGCAATAGTAGGGTATGGAGCGGCGACAGCGGACGAAGTAAGGAACACGTTTACCGATATAGGCTGTACTGGTTGCCATAATGGTCAAACCGCAATCGCTTATGATGACCTAGTCAATAAGGTCAGGGCTTGGGGTAGTGAATACGGCACGATAGACGAAGCCGTAAAGGAGGAGGTAACATATTTTGGCGGACAGAAATTCAACAGTTTCGACGAGCTCATGCAAACCATGGCCGGAAATGTAGGTAAAACCATAGACGACCCCGAAATAGTTCAGATAAAGCAGTTCTTGCAAGACCAGTTCGCGCAGGGCAAACAATCACCTCCCCCTACTAACCAGGAGCCCGCAACATCCTCAGAGAGCGAGGGAGGAACCAATAGTACGCCCTTCTATGCAGCAGTTGCTCTAGGCGTACTAGTAGCTGTCGTATTGGCTGCACTGTTTGCCAGGAGGTGAAAGTATTGGACGTAGAGAACGGGGAGGACAAGGTAGAAGTCAGGTCTACTATTTGGGTACTCCTAGTCTACGCCGGTCTATTCATACTCTTCTGGATCGTCCTATTCCGAGAATTATTGGTTAGAGGAGTGATCAGCGGTGGAGGGTAAAGAAGAGCGATTGGAATACGTGTGGATAGCCGTAATAATACTCATGCTTACATCGTTTCTGGGACTGCTAGGATATGCCACGATAATAAAAGGGTACAGCACACCCGAAGACGTTGTCACATGCGAGGTCAAAAAACTAGATGAACAAATAACGCCTGGCATCGAGGAAGTGGCCCCGGGAGTCTATGTAGTCAATATCACTGGTAGACAATGGTCATGGACCCCCAACGAAATAACCCTGGAGAATCCCAAGAAAGTGATATTCCGCGTCACAAGCGCCGACGTGGTACACGGGTTCCAAATAGTCGGAACAAACGTTAACTTCATGGTATTCCCAGGCTATATAGCCGAGATAACATGGTACCCGCCAAGTGACCTTGAAGGCGAACACCTCATTGTTTGCAACGAATACTGTGGAATTGCCCACCAGGACATGTGGGCTAAACTAGTTATTGAGAGGGGATAACCATGACCACACAAGAGTTTAATTTCGAGGATAAAATCGCTAGGATAGCCCTACTCCTAGGCTTCCTAAGCCTGGGTATTGGGGGGATCTTCGGTATAACTCAGCTAATGGCACGTACACCATACGCTCCAAAATTCATTGACTCGTCGACGTACTATACCATCCTAACCGGGCATGGCGTCCTCATGGCCCTTATATGGACCACATTCTTCATCGTCGCATTCAGTAATTATGTAATGACAAGAGAATTACGCATCAGGCTAAGCAGGAACCTACTAGGCGGAGGGGTACTGTTAGCCCTGCTGGGCACGGTTATAGCTGCAATAGCAATATTCACCGGGAACGCGGCGGTTCTTTACACATTCTATCCGCCGATGACAGCGCATCCAGCGTTCTACATAGGAGCTGCAATGCTCATAATAGGCACCTGGCTTATAGCCTTCGCGTACTTCAAAGCATATCTAGACTGGAGAAAGTCTAACCCTGGTATGGAAACCCCTATAGGCTCGATGGGAATACTAGCCACGTGGATAGTATGGCTCGAAGCCACGCCACCACTAGCCTTTATGGTGCTTAAGAACCTCGTACCAATGAGCCTGCTCGGGACGAGCGTCGACGTTATAGAATCACGCCTCTACTTCTGGTTCTTCGGTCACCCCCTAGTCTATTTCTGGTTAATACCAGCCGTTACTTTCTGGTACTTCGTACTACCAAAGATAACAGGTGTAGAAGTCTTCAGCAAGAAGATGTCGAAGGTGGCATACATACTCTTTATACTAGTCTCAACGCCTGTAGGAGTCCACCACCAGTTCGTTGACCCGGGAATAACGAACTTCGCCAAGTTTATACATACACTCTTCACATTCGCTGTTGCAACGCCAAGTCTACTAACAGGCTTCAACGTATTAGCCACGTTGGAGAGGGCCGGTAGAAAACGAGGAGGAAAAGGCCTGTTAGGATGGCTGAGACCCTTACCATGGAACAACCCGGCCTTCGCCGCTGCAGTATTATCATTCATACTCTTCGGCTTCGGGGGGATGAGTGGGGTAATCAACGCGTCATTTGTTCTGAACTACGTGGTGCACAATACCACATGGATAGTAGGTCACTTCCACCTAACCGTAGGCTCGGCGGCAACGTTGACGTTTATAGCTGCATCGTACCTACTCGTGCCAACCCTGTTCGGCAAGGAAGTACTATTCAAGCGATTAAACACCGCGCAACCATATCTGTGGTTTATAGGAATGGCGATATTTTCCTTTAGCCTACACGTCGTCGGCGTACTCGGAGTTCCAAGAAGAACATTCGACGTCTCATACGGTGGTGCAGCCCCATCGGTATGGGCTCCATTACTATTAGCCGCATTGGTAGGTGGTATAATCTTCGCAACGTCTGGAGCAATATTCGTTATAAGCATGCTGACCACGATACTACGCGGTACTACAATAGCGCCAGAAAAAGCGTCCGAAATAAAGCAGCTCTTCGCCGGCTATACGCTAGGAGCCATGGGCAGGCTCGACAACCTCAAGATATGGATAACAATAGCTCTCATACTGATAGCCTTCGCTTACTCGATACCATTCTATGACTTATACACAAGGGGTCTATCGCCTTCGCCTCCGGTAACCCCAGAAGGGCTAAAGCTTGGATGATAATAGGGTGAAATAGGGAGATGCCAAGCAACCTTAGATCCACGGTGATCGTGGCTTCAACCATCCTCGTTTTTCTCATCATAATCTCATCTATATACGTCTATAAATCATTCATAAACGGGGGAGAAGAAGGGAATAAGATAGAGAAATATGGTAGTGTCTTGAGCTATGATCCCCCAATACAATTCCAGCGGATACAGGTAAACAGTAGTGAAGGACCCATCGAATTCCCCTTGAGGGGAAAGCTGAATATTGTTACACCCCAGTATCTGGGGTGTCCCGACATATGCCCCCTAGAGTCTCTTATGATGAAATATGTTATGAATAAGCTCATCCAAGATGGTCTCGAAGACCAGGTAGTATTCGTCACAGTCGACGTAGATCCAGAAGAGGACACTGTCCCCTCCGTTACTAACTATATGAAGGCCCAGGCGGGTGATTTACTCGAGAACGGTATAACATGGATCTGGATAGTCGATTCAAAAGACAGGATGTCCACCGTATGGGATGAACTAAGCATTTACGTTGAGAAAGACGAGGAAACTGGACTTGTCACCCACACAGGAGGTTTTTACATAATCTCACCAGATGGAGAACTTCTCTATTTTGTATCGCCAAGCAGTAGTGGATGGGAGAAACCCGACAAGTTTGCCCCGTTGCTCTACGATACAATTCTAGACGCCCTAGAAAGGACTGGGGGAGGTTAGGAAACCCTTTGAGGCGGAGGCGGACGCTGAGGCTAAAGACTAGGCAACGGGTAAAACTTATACATCTAACACTGATAGCTCTCGTAGCCACCCTAGCTTTAGGGGTAGCATTATCCAACCTGTCAGACACTTCCATTAGGGAGGGTGGAGTGGTCAGGTTTGATTCCTCTCCTTCCGAGTATTATGAAGTGGTTTCCAAGTATGACACAGTAATAGTTTACGTTGAACAAGAGGGTTGTATTGCGTGCAAGAAAATCGAACCCCATGTCTACGATTTTGCAGAGAAACATCCTGATATAACGGTTCTAGAGTTTAGTATAGATAAGTTGCTGGAGAAGGATCCCGATAAGACATTGCAACTTATAAGTGATCTGGGAATAAGAGGTACGCCAACTTTCATCGTATACAAGCATGGAGAGGAGGTCGCCAGACATGAAGGATTATTTGATGGGGACCAAAATAAAGGTCTCGAATCACTGGCATCTTCAAAATTGGACAGAAACGCGGCCATTACAGGGTTTGGGCTGGGCGCGGCCTTCGTGATGGGCCTAGTAGCATCCTTCTCTCCATGCAACGTTTCACTACTTGCAGTTTACGTAGCATCACAACCTCTGAAGAAGATCAATAAATGGACACTGCTAGCCTCAAATGTATTACTAGTCTCCATAGTGTTAGCGGGCGGGTTAGGCCTAGGCTTCCTTGCAATGACTTCGTTGGGCTTTATGGGGATCCCTGTCTCAACCTTGCTACTGCTTTTCTCCGGATGGCTCATAATGCTATGGGGAATCATGGAGTATAGGGGGTTCATTGTTTCATCGAAAGCCGTTTCACACTTCTCTAAGCTTCTACCTCCGCTGGGTCTCCAGTGTAGCTTACCGTTTCTATTGGTAGCAATATCTTTAGCTCCGCTTAACCCCGTGGCCGCATTTGCTAGTTCTCTCGTGTTCAGTTTAGGGTTTTCCATACCTTACATGGTTGCCCATACTACCCTGGGAGTTGCCCTGAAGAGGGTGGCTATAGTCTTCACCGGAAGGTGGAGGGGTTTAGTCTTAACTTTCGCCGGCTTTGTCGTGCTCCTATATACTGTAATTGAATTGTTTTAATGGTAGGTGATAGGTTATGGTCGATGGTAAAATGGTTAGGATCGTGCTGGTTGCTGTGGTGGTTGTATTAGTTTTATATCTCTTTGTTAGGCCTCCCATAGCCGTTTCAGAGGCCACTTACAGTTCTACTGGTAAGAGTTCCGCTGTTTATTTTGAGGTTAAGAATTGGGGGTTGGGTAAGGCTTGTATTGTGGATGCCGAGATCGAGGGTATAGACGCTCCCGTTCATCTACATAGGTCTGTACATGTTGGTGGTAAGATGGTAATGGAGATGGTTGACGAGGTGTGTGTTTCACCCTTGTCTAGTATCGAGTTTAAGCGGGGCGGGTTGCATGTCATGGTCATGTCTGGTGAGAGTCTAGACGGTAGGACGGTTGTGTTGAAGTTGAGTGATGGAAGAGTGTTGGAGACAGTGATTGTGGGAAGCGTTGGTTAGGGGGAGTGTTTTTGGTGAAGAATTGTTTTTATAAATGGTGTCTCTTTTTGGGGCGGATGCCCGGTATTAGTTTAGTGTTTCAATTCTAAAATAAATACTAAGATTTATTGTCGTTTCCAATTCAAACAATCTACCACAGCTTTAGAATCTCAAAAAGTTCGAACAATTCACAATTAAAGTTAGAATCGCTATGAGGTGGAAATATTGGGTGTACATAGAAGAGATTTCATTAAACTGCTAGGTTTCACAGGCACAATAGTAGCCCTAGGAGGACTAACCCCTCCTCTCATAAAACTAGTCTCTCCCCGATTCCCTAAACCAGCATCAACAGAGTATCCTCGCTCCAAGCTTGTATGGGAAGAAGGGAGCCCAGTAAAGGCCTCGGAACTAGAGATAAACAATGCATACGTTTTCGAGTACCCGATGAAAGGCATATTCTCAATACTCATAAACGTCGGAGACGAGAACGGCAACCCGATTAGAATACCGCCACTCCAAGTTCCTTTATTAATGCAGTCACTCCAAGAAGAACCCGAAACACCAACACAAGAATCCATCCAAGACCTAACAACTGCTGGTAGAGGAGGGTTCTATGAAATACCGGGAGGAGTAGGGCCATTCCAGTCCATAATAGCCTACAATGGCGTATGCCAGCACTTCGCTTGCCAATACCCACAACTCACGTACATACCGCCTGGCGAAAAACCACCCCAAGAACTACCAGAAGCCACGAGAGGATCAGTACTCTTCTGCAAGTGCCATGGAAGCGTATACGATCCGTATAGAGGGGCTGCAGTACTACGCGGTCCAGCACAACGTCCTCTACCAACAATAATACTGGAATGGAGCCAAGACACAGATGAACTCTACGCTGCAGGATTAGCAGGAAACACGATAGCCGGTAAATTCTGCAATACCTGCGGTGAACTAGTCGGCGACAAAGTAATCGTGAGACCAGCCACGACAGCATAGGTGATGAAATGGTGATAGACAAGATCTGGGAGTGGATAAAGGAAAGAGGCGCCATAGACAATATCCCCTTGAAACGCGTACCCTACAACCACTTCAACCTAGGAGCATGGCTAGGGGCAGTAGTAGTAGGCTCATTCGCCCTACTAGCGATAACCGGACTACTACTCCTATTCTACTATGATACTGGAAACCCTTCCCTGACCAACCAAAAACTACTCGAGGAGAAACCCTACTTCAACCTAATCTTGACGCTTCACCTCTACTCTGCCCATGCAATGCTCCTGTCCGCAGCGATCCACATGCTCAGAAACTTCTACCTTAAAATCTACGGGAAACCGCGCGAGCTCCTATGGATACTAGGAGTAATAACAGGATTCATGGCTCTCCAGACAGCCTTCTTCGGCTACAGCCTCGTAGGCGACACCACAGCCTTTGAAGCAGTACAAATAGGCAAAGGACTAGTATCCAGCTCCCTCGGAGACTGGCTGGGCAAAACACTTGGTGCATTAGCCTTTGGCGTTGAGGGTATAGAATTCAAAAGAGTACTAGGTCTACACATAATGATGGCCACCCTGGTAGGAGCTCTATTCCTAGCGCATTTTGGACTATTCGAGGGACTAGGATCATTCCTCAACCGTAAAGAAAAGAAGACAAACAAGGAAGAACTGGCGCCATGGTTCCCAGTTAACTTCCTCTACATGGGCGCATTAATACTTGGCGTATGGGGCATAATAGCACTGGTAAACGCCCTCTCACAAGCAGCGGGTTTCGTGAACAGGCTCATATACCCATTACCCATATTCGAGGGCTCGTCGATCGCCGAGCAAGTCAGACCGATGCCACCGTGGTTCCTGTTATTCGCATTCAAACTCTTTCAGCTTGACTTTCTCTATATAAACATACCAGGGTATACTGCCCTACCGATACTAGTAATATCCATGGTTCTCCCACCGCTAGTACTGATGGCCCTACCCTTCATAGACAGAACCAAAAGCCAGGATCCCCTGAAAAGGTACCTAGCCACATCAATAGCACTGTATTTCATAACAATACTAGCCACGCTAACAGTTTGGGGGGCAGCCACGCTAGGATATACATCTAAAGCCATGGCTACATCAATATTCTTGGCACCGGCACTAGTCGTATTCCTAGGTTTGAAGGTGCTCTCCTCAAACGGGGAAAAGTCATTATCACACTATAGCATGTTCCAGCTCTCCGCGATAATCATAATATCAGCATTCATCCCACTAATAGCAGCTATAACAACAAAGGCATCCGCCGCCGACCTAGCTGCAGAAGCGATGACCGCTCTCTTCGGCGTAGCATTCGCAACGTTACTCATCTATTTGGCATATTGGTATTCCGGCAGATTAAGAGACACGGTGGAGGCAAGATCGTCCCCTGATGGAGAGAAGAATATAGGAACAGAGGTTCCTTCCTTCTTCCTATACGCCGGTGTAGCCTCAACACTCATAATAGCCATAGCAGCTGCACTACTAGGATACTCTGGCATATCAGCGATAGAAATAGTAAAACCCACAAATCTAGAACCTCCACCGCAGCTAGACCCCCTCAACAACCCCGCCGGTATAGCAGCGCTAACGGCAACCATATTCTTGGGGATGTACTCGCTACTATACACGATATATAG
>WAOQ01000006.1 GCA_015521205.1 Desulfurococcales archaeon | reverse complement strand
TTATAACGACGATTAATATATGAAGATATATACAAAAGGCCCTTCCGAGGGCCTTGGGAGGTGTAAACCTTTGACCCGAAAAGGATTTACCCGGAGGGATTTTATTCGAGCCGCCGTAGCCGCGGCCATAGGAAGTTACGCCTACATGGCCGCAGGCAGCGTAGCAAAAGCTATCACACCGCCCATAACACAAAATCAAACGGCCCCCCCACTACCCTGGCCTTACACCCGGCTAGACCCAGAGGAAACGAGAAAACTGGGACACCTCGGATACTACGCCTTCGAATGTGCGGGCGGAGCCTTCTGGGCTATAGCGGTACAACTCAAAGAAAAAATAGGATATCCCTGGACACTAATCCCCCTACCTTCACGTGAAGAGGTACTAGAAAAGGTAAACAATGGAGAACACTTCCACAACGCCTTCTTCCAGTTCGGCGCTGGAGGAGCTGTAGGCTGGGGCACGATATGCGGCGCTTTGAACGGTTCACTAATGATCTTCAACATGGTAGTAGAAGACAAGAGCAAGTGGACAAAGCTCGGCCGGGCCCTCCTCCGATGGTACGAGATATTCCCGTTCCCATCTGACAAGTCAAACCAGTACGCGGTCAATGGCAAATTCTATCCTGCCAAACTAAAGAGCAGTAAGAGCCTACCACAAAGTGTCAGCAACTCCACTCTATGCCACGTCTCTGTAAGCAGATGGTGTGTAGCATCAGGGTATGCAAGCGGTTCCAGCGAGAGGAGTGAAAGGTGTGGAAGACTTACGGGGGACGTAGCTGCAATGGTAGTTGAACTATTAAACGCCTACTTCGACGGCAGACTCGAAGAAGTAATAGCCGCATACTCAGCATCCACCTTAACGCCCACAACCGCGAGTTGCCGTACATGCCACTATAAGGGCAAAGACTATGAGGAAGGCCAATTTGCCCGTGGATACCTAGAATGTGAGAGTTGCCACCGAGACATGACACCTCATGCTCATCAGATACTCGGACTAGAAGGCGGAGAAAACGGTTTGACGGGAGAGGGAGGCAGTCCAAGCAAGGCTTTGGTCGGCTTCATAGCAGGGGCAGCCATAGGAGGTACCGCGGGAGCCGTGGCAGGCTTCAAGAATGGCAAGAAGCCCGAGGAGCCCGGTGAAGAGGGGTGAATTGCCTTGGCCGGACGGGTGGCGACGAGGCTGTATGCTAGCCTCGTCTCCTCTATAATCCTATTAGCGTTTGGCTGGATACTTGTATACGAGTACTCCTTTAAGCCTCTGAAAATGTATGGGGGCCTCAAATTCGAGACCGTAAAAACGTTAGAGGTGGCAGGCCTCGAATGGTGGAAAGACTTCATAGCGTTAGCCTTTGACGTTCTCATTATAGTGGTTGCCCTAGTGGGTAGCTGGTGGGTTATAGCTAACATTATAACTGAAGCCCGCGAAGCAGTTAGATGGAAGACTCTGCGTGGAAAGGAACCCGAGGTTAGAAGGTTTACCCTTTGGCAGATAATCCAGCATTGGTGGATGGCTCTAACATTCCTAGTATGCGTGATAACGGGGTTTGCAGCATACTATGATGTACTAGCTCCGAGGCAGACTCTTATAACACTACACGTCTATAGTGGCCTAGCCATGGGTGTTCTCGTAGTCATACACTTTACCCAATATACCGTTGAGGCGTTGGCAGCAAAGGCTAGGGGTGAGAGTCTACGCGAGAAGTATCCAATGCTAGAAATATACAGTATGAACTTCCTCAGAAACCTCTGGCGCGCTCTCATAAAACCGTTCAAACCAGAGGTAAAGGTTGGCCCCTATGGCAAGTATAACCCAGAACAACTTTTCGAGTATTGGGGAGTCTACTGGGGCATTGCAATACTGGGTATACCGGGACTGATAATGTTGCTCTACGGTCCTGAAACCCTCCAGGGGATACTTTGGATAATGCACTTCAAAGAAGCAATTCTGGCAACAGCATTTATAGTAATGGTTCATATAGCATACACCCACCTTAGACCCTCAGTATTCCCGGTCGACAAGGTTATTTTCACCGGTAGAATGCCGTTGTCGAGGGCAAAGCACGAGCATCCGGCTTGGAAAATCGATGCCGCCGAGGAATCCATTGCTAGTTGATGGTGGCCCCCAACCCCATCTTTTTTATTTCATATTCCTAATCTAAAGAGACACGTTAACTTGTAAAATAATAGAAATCTCTAAGTCCCCGATTCATTCTCCTCATTTTATCCCGAGGATCCTAGCAGCTTCCAATACTTTTTCTGCCAGTTCATCTATGACTGCTTTAAGCCACTCCAAGCCCTTCTCCTCTGATGCCAGCCTGGCATCACCCGTAAGAGCTTTACTGTATATTCTTTCCTCCAATTCTCTATTGTAAATCCTCACCGGTGGATACTCGACATCCGCGCGGTCTGCGGTATCAATGTCGACTAAGTGGCCTGCTATAGCTAGTATAGCACTAGTTTCGTCTTCTCCTGCATGACCCGGTTTCTGGAAGAGGCTTCTCCTAGTCTCCACAGCCACGTCTCTCCACCAATCTACCACTATAACAGCTAAACCGGTATTCCCGGATACTTCCCGTGCAGTATAGTGTAGTGCTGGAGTGTTTCCTCCGTGACCGTTCACTATAACTACAAGTCTAGCCCCGTTTCTCCATGCCTCCCTAAGGATCTCACCAACATATTTGGATAGGGCTTCCTGGCTTATATCGAAAGTCCCCCGGTGCCCCCTCATAGCCATACAGGAACCATACCATATCGGAGGTAGAACGAGGCCTCCTACCTTCTCAGCCGTTTTCTCTGCTATGAATAGTGGGGCCAGGGTATCGGTTCCCAGAGGTAGGTGGAAGCCATGGCGTTCTATAGAACCTACTGGTAGGAACATTATGCTAAGGTCTGCCTCGTCTATGTTTTTCCCAGTTAGTTCCCAGAATCGTTTGGTCATGATGGGTTCCCCCTCGATGTCTTGGAGTGTATTTCTTGTTGGGTGGGACGTAAAATATTGTGTCCCATGTTTTAGGGTGTTGCGGAATGGGGGATTAACAGGATTTCTTATCCTTTTTCATTCTTAGAAGTGCCATGGACAAGAATCCTGCTCCCATGCCGAGTAGTGTACCGGCGTCTACGCGGTTTACGAGCATTCCCAACCCCATTCCTATGAATAAGAATGCTACGAATACTAATCCATCTGTTGAGGACATGGGTTTATCCCCCGCTTTGTGGGTTCTATTTTGTGTTTTACCTGTTTTCTATATTTTTGTAGGGTAATGTTTTTAATGGTTATTGACCAATTGGTTTGACCCGGTGGTCAAGCATGGGTGGTAGAGCAGAAAAACTCTCATCCCACCTCAGAGAATACCTACTCCTCTACATAATACTAGTCATACTACTAGCCATACCCATAGGCTACAAATCCGCCACCATACTAGAAACACACAAACAACAGATGAAAAACGTCATCCTCACGCTGGCAATCCTAACGCTATTCCCATCAATGATCCAGCTAAGATCAGAACAATTCGGCTCGGAACTGGCCTCCAAAAAACTGGAGACTCTAATCGCCCTCATAATAATCTTCATAGCAGGACCCGTTGCGGCGATACTACTCGCAGGTCTCCTACCCAGTAAGCCAGTATCCATAGGCTTCGTAGCCGCAAACAGCGTCCCCGCATCCAGCGCCTCAATAGCATATGTACTTCTCGCAGAGGGAAACATAGAATTTGCAACCTTGCTAGCCATAATAAGCATCCTAGGAGCTCTAGTAACCGTTCCAGGCTACATAGCATTCTACGCCAAAAGCATCTCCGTAACAGTTCCCATAGACCTCCTAGGCAAATCAGTAGGATTAGCTCTCCTCACACCATTCATCCTAGGCCAGATAACCAGGTACTACCTAGTCAAAAGGAGAGCCCGCAAACTCCTAGGAGATGACAATGTAAAGCTACCATGCAAGAAAACCCATATAGAAAAGGCTAGTCTCGAAGAAGCTCTAGCCCACCTCGAGGAAGCCCAGGAATGCATCGAGGGAAGGATAGGGAAGGCGATAAAACCATACCTAAGCATATGGACGATACTAGCCATGCTTCTATTGATCGGCACACTAATAGCCGTAAAAGCCGGGCTACTTATTAAAAAACCGTTTCTCGCAGCTGAAATACTTGGTTTCCAAGGAATAATCTATGCCGTGATAATAGTATCCCTCATAATAGCCACGAAACTCCTAAAGCTGAGCTATGAGGACCACTCAGCAATGGCATTCATAGCCCTAACAAAAAATGAGAGTGTCGCTGCAGCTGTCAGCGTGATGGCCATAGGAGCCACAGCGGCGCTCCCAGCAGCATTAATCCCATCAATCCAACCGATAGTAGCCGTAATCTACCTCGCAGCACTCCCGGCACTGAGGAACGCATTAAAGATGAAACGGACTGGCAGGGGAAGTTAAATGGGGAAACACGTGAAAGAGGAGTAACGCCCTTACACTCTTTCCATTCTAACCTAGTTGCAAGGTGATTTCATTGAGACGGGACATGGAAAAAGTGCGGGAACGCATAGTAAGGGGAGCAATGAAGGTATTTTCAACTCATGGATACTTCAAAGCCCCCGTGTCAAAGATAGCGAGGGAGGCAGGTGTATCCAAGGGCCTTGTCTTCTGGTACTTCCGTTCTAAAGATGAGCTAATACACGAGGCCGCAGCCAGAAGCTTGCCGATCGATATACTCAGAGAGTGCCTGGAAACCGTGCAGGACAAGGAGGAACTTCTCAGATGTGTAGGCGAGCGCTACCTCAAGAAATACTCCGACCCCGTTATGAGGAATCTGATGCTCCAAACATTGGCTGTTAGGACGATATACCCCGAGGTAGAAGAGCGTTTACGCGAGATGTGTTCTATGTATACGAGGAAAATGGCAAAACAGATATTCGGAAAAGATGACGTTGAATCACGTGTAAAGATTAGAAGCTTCTTTGGAAGCCTTCTGTGCTATTCGCTAAGACCCCCACCCGACATTAGCGTGGAAGAATACCTTGACAACCTGATCACTATAATACTACAGTAGCCCCCTTACTCTCTCCTTGAACACTCTCTTAGTCTTTTTCCTATAGGCGTATTCTCCGAATGATGCTACCAGGTAACTTGCAATGATAGTGTAAAAGCTTGAGGGATTCGAGATGTACTGGTGGTATAAGAGTACGGCTAATATAGATAGGACTATAGTTAAACTCGCCACTATAACAGCCCTAGATGCCCCTGTAGCATCTGCTAGCTTGTAGTGTGAGAGGATAACTCCTATGTAAATGATAATGAAAGAGGAGCTGGTGACGGCGGCCACGCCTTCAAGGTTTAATGTCAGGGCCATGATGAGGCCTAGTACTCCAGTTATATAGAGGCCCTCTGTCTCTCCAAACCAGGTTTTCCTCTCGAAGACCTCGGGTAACTCGCCTTTCTTTGCTAAAGAATAAGCCACGTTAGCCCCTCCGTAAACGCTTGCGTTTATAGCACTACTAACCGAAATCAAGGCTCCCAACGATACAAGGACGAAGCCAAATTCCCCGAGGAACGGTTTAGCCGCTTCTGCTAATGCATACTCCTTTGCCCGGATTAGTTCGTCTATCGGAAGATTACCTATCGCCACGATGGAGACGCTTACATAGACTAGGGTTACAATGACTAAGCTGAGATAGATGGCTCGGGGCACGTTCTTCTCCGGCTCCTCGATGTTCTCGGACGCATTAGTTATCAATCCGAAACCTGTATAGCTGAGGAAGAAAAGCGTCGAGGCGAAGAGCGTTCCTTCGAGTTTACATAGAGAGAAATCCGGCATTAGATATCCCGGTTTAACGGTTAACAACCCGATCGCCACGAAGAGAAGTAGGATCCCCAGTTTAGCCACGACTATGGCGGTCTCCGCCTTACCCACTGTTTTCGAGCCCTTAAAGTTTAGAGCCACGAAGAACGAGACTACTATTGCCATAACGAGGCTCATGTTCAGCGGCGACAACTGGACTTCTAATAGTGCGAGAAAGTAGCCTGCAAACGTTCGCGCAAACAGCGCGAGTGAAGACACGTAGATGAACCATAGCATGAAAGAGGCTACTCCAGTGTAGAGGTTGTCTCCGAGACCCCTCAATATGAATTCTATGGGGCCAGCATTTGAAATGTACGTCCTGCCCAGCTTTGCATAATTATAAGCAACGAAAGCGGCTGCTAATGATGACAAGGCGAACGCTAGGGGAAGATCCCGACCGGCAAGCTGGGCCCCCACACCTATAAGTGAAAATATGCTGGAACCGATTATTATTCCTACAGCCATAGAAGTCGCTTCCAGCAATCCCATTTTATCCTTATCAGCCATCCCGGCCGCACCAGGCTAACACGAGAATTGATGCCTAGATTAAAATGATTTATTACTCCCTAGCACCTGTCCTTAAAGGGGGAGTGTCAAATGCTTATTTCCTTGGATACACTATACTATCAATAGAATAGTTTTACCCTAAATGTAAGGGTGACATGTACTTGAAGATGGAGTCATTGATAAAGGAGAAACCATCACTAGCCATTGAAGACAAGGTATTCGATGAGGTAATAGAAAGGAAAAATGGACTCCCGATTTTCAAGGCATTCATTGACGGCCAGTGGATTTCCACTAGGGATGTTAAAGAAATAGTATCTCCTATAGATGGCAGCGTCATAGCCGGCATCTATCGCCTTAGCTATGAAGAGGCTCTCAGCGCGCTCCGCAACGTCTATACCAAGGGGAGATGGTCCGCCCGCAACATGCCTGGCTCGCGAAGGCTTGAAGTCCTTGAAAAACTTGCTGACCTAATGGAGGAGTACAGGGAAGTTCTAGCCCGCACTCTAGTTGTTAACGCGGGCAAACCGGTACGTTCTGCCATGGGAGAGGTCTTAGCATCGATAGACAGGCTCAGGAGAGCCCCGCTCGATCTACGCGTTTTGCCCGGAGATTACATACCAGGCGACTGGGACATCCACACTCTTGAAAGCGAAGGTATAGTTAGGAGAGAACCATACGGTGTGGTCATGGCGATAATTCCCTTCAACTACCCCTTATTCGATGCGGTTAACAAGATGGTTTACAGTTTCCTCCCTGGAAATGCGATAGTAATAAAGCCTCCAAGCTCGGATCCCCTGCCCATACTTCTTATGACCAAATTAGCCCTTGAAGCGGGCTTTCCTCCCGACACGTTAGCAGTACTCAACGTCCCAGGTAAAACCGCCGGAGAACTAGCCGCCTCGAGATACGTTCATGTTGTCAGTTTAACAGGAAGCACAGAAACTGGTGTGAACCTCATCCGCCGGGCCGGAATTAAACAGTACATAATGGAGCTGGGAGGCGGGGATCCCGCAATAGTCCTCGAAGACGCCGACCTAGGCCTGGCAGCCTCCAAGATAGCGAAGGGTATAGCAAGCTATACTGGCCAGAGGTGCGACTCCATAAAGCTCGTCCTCGTCGAGGAGCCGGTATACGAGGAACTAAAAGAAAAGCTCATGTCCAGCCTCTCCAACCTACGAATAGGAGATCCCAGGGACCCTGAAACAGACGTTGGACCACTCATAGACAAGGAGACCGCCGACGAATGGGAGAGGTCGATAAAAGAAGCCGTCGAAAAAGGAGGCCGAATACTAGTCGGGGGACGGAGACTCGGAGACAGGTACATCGAACCCGCGCTAATAGAGGTCTTAGATCACGACACCCTAGTAAAACTCAAACTTTACAAAGAGGAGATTTTCGCCAGCGTAGCCCTCATAACCCCCGTGGAAAACGTCGACAAGGCTATAGCATTGTCTAACCAGAGGAGGTATGGCCTCGACGCCGCGATATTCGGAAGGGACATAACCAAGATCCGTAAACTGGTAAGACTCCTGGAGGTAGGGGCTATCTACATTAACGAATACCCACGCCACGGTATAGGATACTATCCCTTCGGCGGGAGGAGGGATTCAGGTATTGGAAGGGAAGGAATAGGTTATAGCATCGAACAGGTCACCGCGATGAAAACCATCGTATACAACTACAAGGGATATGGTATATGGGAGTACATGTAAAAACAAGCGGTGAGAACCCGATGTTATGCTTGAGAGGATATTCCAGTACCCTTCGATGCCAACAAATACGCAAGTCCTACGTAGGAAGCAGCGACGGCTCCAGGCAAGATTTCCCCTACTACTGACAGATTAACAGCTTCTACAAGCTCTTCAAATGCTTCAAACGCCATCCACGCACCTATAACCGCTAGTATTGCACCCATGGTTCTGAAGAACTTACCGGCAGGTATTCTTATTCCATACCTGTAGATGACCAGCGATAAAACCAGGGATCCTGATATGCCTACCCCCATCCCAGCCAGCGTTGCCTGGGGGGTTCCTCGCAATTAGAGGGAGACTCATCAACGCAACTTCTATTGCTTCACGTAGGACGAAGATGAATATGAGAGCCCATATTATCCGGATGTTCCTGGAGGACTTTATATCTTCTACAAGCGTCTCCGCGCTCTTATACGACCATGAGATCACCCATAGAACTATTGCTGCCGCTATCGAGTACGATGCGAACTCCACATACCAGCTTTCTCCCAAGAGTTCTATGGCCTCATAGGCGATTGCTCCAAGGACGAATCCGACGAGGACTGCTAAGCCCAGGGGTGCAACTATACTGTATGTCTTTGTTAGGCCTTTCCTCTTCATGATAACTAGAACTATTGTGACAAAGAGTGATACTTCTAGGGACTCGCGGAAACCTATGAGTGAAGATGCGGCAAGTATTGTTTCGGACATTATGCCACCCGTATGACTCATATGAACTGCATGATTTAACACTGTTAAATATGTATCTTACGCCGAAACAAACGGACAACCAAAACACGGAGCCTAACAAGGGAGAACAATCCCTAAGAAGAGGATCAAGGCCTAGGCGGCGCCTCGCCAATAACAAACATGTATCTCAAAGCCCCAAAATACGGTTCAGGAACCCCCAAGGCCTCCAGGTCACGTATCACATTATCCACCGGGTATTTCACACGGAAAAACTCGACGGAACCACGATCCACATCCAATAATGCATAAGATGCACGGGGATCACCGTCCCGAGGTTCGCCTACACTACCCGGATTGACGATAACGGCTCCTCTTGCAACCCTATAGAACTGATAATGGGTATGCCCCACCAAGTAAAACCCGCTCGGGCAGTCAACCTTCTCCCTACTTGTAAGACGAAAAGGCTTCTTTATCATCATACAAACCTCATCGTCCCGAAGCCAAGGATACAAGTAGGCATACAAAGGATTGCTGGGAGCGGCGTGGACAGCCTCAACTTCCACCCCACTAGCGTCAAGGTGAACCCTCAAAGGGAGTCCCGCCAAGAGACTTTTCTCCTTATCACCTAGAAGTTCCAATGTTATATTCTCGCGAAACCATACGCTAAGCCAGTGTGTCTTCTCCCCGCACCGGCAATCAACGCCGAAGGCAACGGCGTGATCATGATTCCCACGAACAATACGTGCTCCCAGGTCCCTCAACAAATCAATAACTTCCAAGGGGTTAGGACCGTAATCAACCAAGTCTCCCAAAACAATAACATCATCCCAACCCCGAGAATGATCCAAGACAGCCTTCAACGCGTGAATATTGCCATGAATATCACTCACAACAAGCATCTTAGACAAACTCTTCACACCCGCTTAGAACCCACTAGAAGTTGTCGGATAAATCGATTACTAAATCTGATTGACCACAAGACGCATACTCCCTCTCCAGTACCATTTAAAGCTAAACCTACTTGATTTCCACTAGTATACACTCCCATACATCATATTACTCTCTGCTATAGTAACTTTAGTCCTATTAATTGTCTAGGATCGTATCTCCTCTAAAGAGAATCTGGAAAAGGATTATCAGTTCAACGTGTAGCACACTTCAAGTGTTTAACCAGTATAGCCGCTGGTTGTCCATTGAATGGTTTATATTCCTCTATAACCTCATACATCTTGAAACCGTTCTTTTTGTAGAATTCTATCGTTTTCAAGTATGGTTCATAATCGTCTCCACCATAGGTCTTGACGGTGAGAATAGGCTTCTCACGCATACACGCGTAATCCTCGACCTGAGAAAGGAGCCTAGACCCTATACCTTTCCCATGGAACTTTCTATCCACTGCTATCCATGCTATCTCCAAACAGCATTCCCTTTCATCCAATAATACGAAGCCTACCGCCTTATCGTTAAAGAGTGCGATATACCCTGGCATTGCCTCTATGTCAGAAATAACAGAGGAGATGGCGTCTTCAGTAAACCATTCCGGGAGACTTTTAATTAGACTAACAATAGAATCGGCGTAGCGAACGTTTGCTGGTTTTATGGTGATACCCCTAGTCCCCTCCAACATTAACCCGGAGGAGGAGATAAATGTATCCCGAAGGGGTAAATAGGAGTTATCCTAGGTTCATCTCTCTGATCCTAGCCGGTTTATGTGTCAGGAGATATAGTTTGGATGAGATGCTCATAAGCTCGTCCAGCATGTGGGATACGGTCACCATGGTGAGTTTATGATTACGTTGTAATCCCAGAAGCGCCTCTTGTAAAGCGTTAATTGTATCCTGGTCGAGCCCGGTGAAAGGCTCGTCGAGAAGTAGAATATCAGGTTTTAAAACCAAGGCCATCAGTATCTGGGCCTTCCTCCGAGTTCCACCACTAACCTGGGCTGGTCTTTTATCTAGGTATTCTTCCAAGGACAAGAGCTTGGACGCCCACAGGACAGTCTCTTTGGCTTCCCCGGCAGGTATTCCGCGGAGTTTTGCCGCCAACATTATATTCCCACGTAGTGTCCTCCACGGGAGGAGAAGCGTCTCCTGGGGGACGAAACCGACGCGTCCCCTTACCTCGACGCGCCCTGATGTTGGGTGTTCGATGCCAGCTATTATCTTGAGAAGCGTGCTTTTACCGGCGCCGTTTGGACCGGCTATCCCTATACTCTCACCCCTAAGAACCATTAGGTCGATATGGTCTAACACTAGTTCTCCGTCATACGTTTTTACTAGATCCTCGACTATGACTACTGGCTCACCTGTTTCCATCGCAGTGTCCACCTCTCAATCGGCCTTAGAACTAGCATGTCGACGGCGATCATTAGCAGTATGAGTATCCAAGCCCAGGCGAATACTCCCTCCTTGTATCCATAATCGTAGCTGTACACGAGCCAGTAGCCGACGCCGCCGCTAGCACCGAATGCCTCTGCTACAACGCTTATCCTCAACGCTATACCTATCGCTGCCCGGCTTGCCCCGGCGAGATAGGGGACTATGCCTGGCAGTATGAAATAAACAAGCTCCTGGATACGAGTAGCCCCCAGGATCTTTGCTAGAAGTTTATACTGGTCATCAAGTGCACGGACGCCACTATAGAGGGTGGATAGGAGTATAGGATAGGTCGCAGCGGCTACTACTAGTATAGGTGGTTTTCTGCTAGTCACACCGTATATCATCACGAGTACTATGGCCCATACTAGTACTGAGACGCTCTGGATGAACGTGTTGAGAGCGTTGAAGAACGCGTCTAAATGCTTGTTGAGATATGCGAGGGTGATACTGGCCAGGGAGAAAAGCAATGCCACCGCATATCCTAGGAGGCTGTTCACTAGAGTAACACGAATCCCGTGTAGGATGCGTGGAAAACCGATTTCTCGCAGGGCTGCTAGAGTGTCCCCGGGGCCGGGGACTGCTTCACGATAGGTTTGGGATAACAGCCACCATACCAATATTATGGCAGCTGTAAGGTAGATCCAGCCTAGCCCTGGTAGAAGACGGTGTCCGGTATGGTCGCCGGGTCTTCCTCGAGGTATCCGCCTTTCCATGCTAACCACCATACGTTTCTGATGCTCTCTACCTGGCTACTGGTTAGGTTGCCGGTGACTAGTAGGGAGGTTGTCCTTTGGTATAGTTGGTCTAGGGTTTGATTGTCTAGCTTATAGAGATCCGCGAGTACCCGGTAGGTCGCAGACCTGTTCGTCTCCCAGATCTGCACTGCCTTATCCTTGGCTTTAATAAATGCGTTCACAGCATCTGGGTGGTTGTCAACGAATTCTCCGCGGGCAACCCATACTAGCATTACCGGGTCTCCGCTTAGCCCGGCTTGGCTCCAAAGGTCGCTATACGAGACTAGTATCCTGTCGCCCTGTGCAAGTCCGAGACTAACGAAAGGCTCCCATATGACCACCGCCGCTATCTGTTCAGTGTTTAGAGTGCTTAGTATACTGCCTGGAGGGACGTTCACAACGGTTATTACGTCGGGTTGAGGTGTTTCTCCCTCGACGACGGAGATATTGTAGACGACGCTCATATATGCTTTAAACATCTTGTAGGTTCCGCTCGCGACGACTGCGCCGACCAGTTGTCCTTTAAGCTGTTGGGGCGAGGATATAGAGTCGTTTTTGACTAGTACAGCCTGGTTCTGGAGCATCTCGACGGCTATTATCCTAACATCCTGTCCGGACTGGATTAGCTTCCCAGCCATCTCGGCAGGTATTACTGCTAGGTCGGTCTCGTTGTTGGCTAGGGCCGCTATAATGTCGGGCGTCTTCTGAAGCCTTAGCACGCTTAGATTGTATCCTTCGTCTCCAAGAAGTTTGTAGGCCTCTATCAAGTCTAGGGTACTGATTCCACCCTGAAGTGTTGCAGCCCGAATAGTTATACCTTGTGTTTCACCTCCTCCGGGGCGCGAAACTAACGCTATGGCCGCGCCGAGCAACACGATCAGTATGACCGCGAAGACCAGTACCTGCATTCTATCCATACGTATCACCGTGCAAATCATACGGGGGTTATAGATTGGGATTTAAAACTAGATACGTAGCGTAGCGGATTTAGGGTGGAAAACCAGGGTCTCCCCCCTTCAAACATTCCTCTAAAATAGGACTTCTCCAGCCCATTAGATACGCAGTCTAGGATGGTGGAAGACTTGGCAGACCCACTTAAGGATTTGAGGACATACCTGGAATGGCTCCAAGAAAAAGATAGTCTAGTAACGATAACCGACCCCCTAAGCCCTATACTGGAGATTCCCGCCTTCCTAAGGAAGGTGATGTACTCGAAAGGTCCGGCGGTACTGTTTGAGAACGTGAAGGGATACCCGGGCTGGAGGATAGCCGGTAACCTCTACCCTAACTTGAACCTTTTCAAACAAGCATTGGGTGTAGACAAGCTGGAAGAGATAGGATTAAGACTTGTAGGAATGGCCCTAAGGAGTCCGCCGACTAGCCTCAGAGGTAAAATTAAGGGTCTCCTGGAAGCTGGGAGCCTGGCGAAGACGTTGCCCAGCAAATCCAGGAGGGCTACATTCACCGACAACATAATCGAAGCGGAGAGAAATCCCCTTGAAAAAATACCGGCGTTCAAGACGTGGCCCCTCGACGGCGGCAGGTACCTGACGTTCCCACTTGTAGTGACCAAGGATCCCGTCGACGACGTGTATAATATAGGGGTCTATAGGGTGATGATACTGGACGGTCGTAGAGCTGTCATACACTGGCAGATACACAAGCGAGGTGCAAAGGCGTATTTTGACGCTGAGGAAAAGTTGCCCGTTGCAATAGTAGTGGGGAGCGATCCGGCTACGATGTTCACTGGCGTAGCCCCGGCTCCTCATCCTCTCGATAAGTATCTCTTCGCCGGGCTAGTCCGGGGAAGGGGGATCGAGCTCTATGAGCTGCCTAGCGGGCTCCTAGTCCCGGCTAACGCCGAGATCGTGATAGAAGGGTATGTTAAAAAGGGTGAACTTGCGGAGGAAGGGCCGTTCGGCGATCACTGGGGATACTATGACCGGCCAATAGAGAAGTATCCCGTCTTTCACGTCGAGCATGTATACCATAGGGACAATCCTATATACTATGGTAGCGTTGTCGGCATGCCCCCGCTTGAGGATGCCATTATAGGTAAGGCTATCGAGAGAATATTCCTTCCTATAATGAAGACTCTTCTACCAGAAATAGTTGATGTGAACTTCCCTGAGTACGGTGTCTTCCAGGGAATGATGATAGTCTCGATACGCAAAAGATATCCAGGACACGCGAAGAAAGTTATGAACGCTCTCTGGGGTGTAGGCCAGACGAGTCTAACAAAAATAATCATAGTGGTCGATGAAGACATAGACGTACATAATATAGATCAGGTAATATGGGCGGTCTCAAGCCATGTAAACCCCTCTAGAGATGTTCTAGTAATACATGATACGCAAACAGATGCTTTAGACCCCGCGATGACAGCCCCAGGATACGGATCGAAACTTGGCATCGATGCTACACGGAAGCTTCCCGAAGAGAATAATGGTCGTCCATGGCCCCTGCAAGTAGAGGAGGATCCGGGCATAGCAGATAAGATAGACGTGTTATACAGAAAGTACTTCCCTACTAGCGGCTAGCCTCTGTTGAACCCTTTTAGGCTTAGGGGGTAGCATGGCTATGGAAGGACAGGGATCCTGGGACCCAGGAGCCGTTGAGAAGCCGAGGAAAGCAACGGTTTTAGCGCGGCTGATAAGAATAGAACACACGCTTTTCAGTCTGCCATTTGCCTATGCAGGAGCATTGTTGACTGGGTATCCTATAACAGTAAAGGAGGCTATTCTCATCTTTACAGCGTTGCTGGGTCTCCGAAGCTCAGCTATGGCGTATAACAACATTGCTGATCTCCCGATCGACAGGCTCAACCCTCGCAGCATGAAGAGACCGTTGGTTACAGGAGCGGCGAGTCTGCGAGATGCTTGTGCCATCGTCTTCGTGGGATCACTGCTCTATTATGTCAGTGCCGCCTTGCTCAATATCTACGCGGTAATATATAGCCCTATACTCTGGATACTGGCGCACACGTATCCATACGCTAAACGATACCATAGTTACCCTCATTTCCACCTTGGACTAGTGTTGGGCTTCGCCGTTTTTGGGGGCGCCGTCGCGGTAGCTGGGGATCAGCCTGGCATAACTAACGGGGTACTGTTATCTAAGGTGCCGTGGATCTATATGTTAGCTGTCACTCTTTGGGTAGCTGGATTCGACATACTTTACAGTATTCTAGACTATGAGTTCGATGTTAAACACGGGATAGGTAGTGTGCCTGCGAAGTTTGGGAAGAAGAATGCTAAGCTAGTAGCACTATTGTCTCATTTAGTGGCTTCAGCGTTATTGTTTTTGGGCTTGATCCTATATTGGGGTATTGTAGAATGGTTTGCCATTATTGGCACATTATGCGGTGTTGTGCTGATGTTGTATGGCGATTTTAAGTCGTATATGGATGATTCCAATATTCCGGTGGCATTTAAGCAGAATCTCGTTGTAGGGGTATTGATTTCATTAGGGATCATCTTGGATTGGTTACTTGGTTTTATCTAGATGTGTCTGAACATGGCTGCTTTTGATAGGAGTTGTCGTTCGCTCTGTTTTTGGTATATAAATTTTTCTGTTTATTTGTTTATTTCATAGTTTTGATTCTATATTGTTGTGGTAG
>WAOQ01000005.1 GCA_015521205.1 Desulfurococcales archaeon | reverse complement strand
ACATTATATTATCATAGCTAGCGTAACTATCCCGAGGAGTATCCTCGGGGAGTCCCCGCGTCTAAAGCCTATTCAGGAGGCTAAGGCGGGGATCGTACCTCCGAGTGGGAGGTGATAAGATACATGGCATCCGCGATTGTACTTATAAACGTAGAGATCGGTCAAGAGGAAGAAGCCTTCAAGATGCTCAAAGAACTACCCGAAGTAGAGCAAGTCTACATGGTCTACGGCGTCTACGACCTAGTAGTCAAACTAGATACTGACGATATGGCGAAACTCAAGGAGGTAATAGCAGACAAGATCAGGAGAATGCCACCTATACGGAGCACACTAACAATGATGATAGTTGAAGGCTTCAGAAAATTCGAGGAGACAGAAGAATAAACAGTTTCTACCCCCGGTAATCTTAATACTATAACCTCAAACCGACGACGGGTAGGACGACACCTTCCTAACTTCTTTTAAAACCATAAAATAACCCTACAACTCTTTCTAGCTAAACTCTAAAAGACGGATCACCCTAAAGGTGCATAAGAATGGTTAAACCAACCGACATTCTCAATATATCATTCGATGATACGGACTTCCCTGAAGGCGGCTGTACAACGCACGCTTCGTCTCTATTTATGGCCAAGTATTCCGATAAAATACGACTACTAGATTATCCATTGCTAGTACGTCTAAACCCTGGAATACCATGGAAAACCAGGGGAAACGCTAGTGTGGTTCTAAGATTGGAAACAACCCTTACACCCGAGAAGATGTTCGAATTAGCAAACGACTTCGTCGAAGAATATACTGCTGGGTGCAGACACAAATCCTCATCGCCAGGAATAGTGGTGTACAAGGGAGACCCGTGGATACCGTCTTTACGCCGCATCTACGAAAAAGCTCTGTCCGACATAGTCACAAAGGATCTAGTCGAGGAAACCCTAGAGGGAGTGGGAGCCCTCTACAGAGGTGGTAGAGGAATAATCGGGGCTACAGCGGCTCTCTCGGCATTAGGCCTAGGCGAACCCTATACCTTCGAATTACTAACCTACCGCAACCCAGAAAAATGGGGTACACAAAGAACCTTCGACCCGCAAAGCGTTATCAATGCTGATAAGGAATGTGGAGAAGAGCTTTTTTCAAACATAGACTGGACTACCCTAAGGCCAATCATTTATCCTCATGGGCCAGATCCAGTACTGTACGGCGTTCGAGGAGTTAGTGTGGACGCTATACTTTGTTTCATGGAAAAATTGAAAACACAAGAGCAGATCCATGGATGGGCCTTGTTTCGAACCAATCAAGGAACATCCATCCATAGAAAATACGCTGTAAACAAAGCCCGACCCTACCAGATATTCAAAGACGATTGTCAGATAATAGGAACTGCTGAGATAATTACCGGGTCACATGTAGCTATAGATGCCGAGTGTACTGGTCCTGGAAAAGTGAAACTACTGGCCTTCAGGGAATCTTATCCGCTAAACTTTGTGCTAAGAAGGTTGATACCCGGTGACCGTGTTCTAGTTATCGGTTCAGTCAGACCTGATGATGAGGTTCCAGTTATTGCTATAGAGGAACTTTTAGTAGAACACCTTGAGGATCTAGTTGTAAAAATGTCACCCAGATGTCCCAAATGTGGTCATAGGATGAAATCTATGGGCCGTGGCAAGGGATATAGGTGTCCCAAATGTGGATATCGTTCGAAGGATTTGAAACCATTGTTTCTGCGGCAGATGCGTGCGATTGTTGGTGGACGGTTTATACCTTCGTATTCTCATTTGAGGCATTTGACTACGCCGAGCTGGTTGAAATTGCCAGTGTTGGATACATTCCCCGTCGTGGTGAAACCATTTAACCCCCCAGTTAAACACCCCCTTGGTTCTCATGGAACCCACTGATTTTTGAGATATTCTGCCCGACACCCCTCTACTTCTTGTGGAGTACGATTTGGTGAGTCTTGGTAATAAGGATAAATTCTAAATGTTTGTATTAAGATCATGGTTCTATAATATGAATATAAAATAAGGAATTAAAATCAATGAAGTTCCAATAGAAAAGAGGTGCCATTATAAAACAAGTCTCCATCAGAAATGAGGGGTCTCCGTATTACATATAAACAACCAAAGACAACCATGGTATTATATGGTTACACCAGAACCATGATACGGTAAGACCCCCCGGTTTCTTATGCATCCCACCACCGATTACCAACAATCTGTATATAGAAGTTAGATTATTTTTACCAGAGAATACAATTTGTATATTAAAATCGGGGCGGTCCATTTTGTATGTCGAAATAATCTTCCACGGGCGCGGAGGACAAGGAGCTGTTACCGCTGCTAACGTACTGGCCGGAGCCGCCGTAAGAGAAGGAAAGTGGTCACAGGCATTTCCACACTTCGGAGCTGAAAGACGTGGTGCACCAGTCAGGGCATATGCAAGGATAAGTGATGAACCGATTTCTAGGCATAGCCAGATTTACGCTGCCGATATAGCGGTGGTCCTCGACGACAAGCTTTTCGAGCTGGTGGATATAGTTTCAACTGTTAAAAAGGACGGAGTCATTATAGTTAACACAGCTGAACAAAAAATAGACTTGGACAAAGGGAAACGTAACCTCTACTGTGTAGACGCCGTTAGCATTGCCAAGGAACTAGGGTTGATCGTGGCTGGTTGGCCAGTAGTAAATACTGCCATGCTAGGAGCATTCTCAGCTCTTACAGGTATAGTGAGTTTGGAGAGTATCGTGGAGGAGATCAAGGCTAACTGGCCGGGTAAAACAGGCGAGGCTAACGCCGAAGCAGCTCGTAGGGCCTACAAGTTAGTTTCTAAGTGCGGTGTCTGACCGCCTAGAATGGAGGTGAGATATAATGGGTGTGAGTGAGCCTAAGACTCTGTTTGTGGCGCCTCTTTCTAAGCCGGATGCAGGTTCCGTGGGTAAAACGGGTACTTGGAGACATGAGAAGCCAGTTATTGATGAGGAGAAGTGTGTGAAGTGTCTGTTGTGTTGGCTATATTGTCCTGAGGATACCATATTGCGAAGGGAGGATGACATGGTATACGTTGACTATGATTACTGTAAAGGTTGTGGTATTTGTGCACAAGTTTGTCCCGTCGATGCCATAAAGATGGTTCCTGAGAGGTGATACTTCGTGCCGGTTAAGACGCTTACAGGGAATAAGGCGGTAGCCTATGCTGCTAGGCTAGCTAGAGTTAAGGTTGTATCTGCATATCCTATAACTCCTCAGACAACGATAGTTGAAACTCTTGCCAGTATGATCGAGCACGGCGAGATGGATGCCAAGATGATCCGTGTCGAGAGTGAGCATAGCGCGTTGGCAGCTGCTCTGGGAGCGGCTAGTGCTGGTGTCAGGGCGTTTACAGCCACGTCTAGTCACGGTCTTCTTTATATGCATGAGGTTGTGTGGTGGACCGCTGGTGCACGTGTCCCCCTCGTCATGGCTATTGTTACTAGGGCTATTGGTCCACCTTGGAACATACATGTTGACCATCAGGATATATGGGATCAGAGGGATAGTGGCTGGTTGATATCGATAGCCGAAAGTAACCAAGAAGTGTTTGATCTCACCGTTCAAGCTTTCAGGATAAGTGAGGATGAGAGAGTGTATCTTCCTATGATGGTGGGTCTTGATGGGTTCATATTATCTCATACTGTGGCTCCAGTCGATATGCCTGAACAGCATGAGATTGATGAATGGTTGCCTGAGAGGAAGCAGCCTTATGTGATTACCCCTGAGACGCAGTATGTTATGGGTAACCTTGCTACTGATGAGGATTATTACATGATGAGATATTCTATCCAGGCTGCCATGGAAGCTGCTAAGGACGTGATAAAGGAGGTGGATAAGAGTTTCGGAGAAAACTTCGGACGTTCTTATGGTGGACTTGTTGAACGGTATAGGGTTGAGGATGCCAAGTATCATGTTATAGTTGCTGGTAGCTGGGCAGGAGATGCTAAGGAAGCGGTTAACATTTTGCGGGATGAAGGTTATCCCGTAGGTTTGTTGAGGGTGAGATTCTTCAGACCGTGGCCTACCGAGGACATTGTTGATGTCGTGGGATCAAGTAAAGGCGTTATAACATTTGATAGAAGCGTTTCGTTTGGTGCTAGAGGCCATTTGTTCATGGAAACAATATCGTCGCTAGGGCCGTTGGCTGGTAAACTGTCTGTACGGGGTGTTATAGCTGGTCTGGGAGGTGTGGATGTGCCGGCAGAGGAGTTTGCCATGGTTATACGTGAGTTTATCGATGAAGTAGAACGTGAGGGCCAGGTATACGATCCCGCCTACTGGCATTTACCGTCCCAGTATAGGGACATGTATCCCTCTAGGGTTGAGGAGGTTGTGAGGTAGGAGGTGAGCATGTATGCCTATTAAGTTGAAGGATTTGCCTCGGATAAGATATAATATGCCTGGGAACGCGGCGTGCCCCGGTTGTCCTGAGACCATGGGTATGCGTTATGTTAAGATGGCACTTGGTGATAATGTTGTCATGGTCATACCTGCTGGTTGTAGTAGTGTGATACAAGGAATTAATCCTAAGTCAGGGATGAACTTTCCCATATTGAATATAGTGTTCGCTGCCGCGGCGAGCGCCGCTGCCGGGATGAAGGCTGCATTCGAGGAACTGGGAAGAGATGACGTCCAAGTTGTTGTATGGGCCGGCGATGGTGGTACTGGGGATATAGGTTTTCAAGCATTAAGTGGCGCGGCTGAGAGGAACGATGATATAATTTACATATGTGTTGATAATGAGGCTTACATGAATACTGGTATACAAAGGAGTAGTTTGACACCGTATGGTGCTTGGACTACCACTACTTGGACTGGTAAAACTGAACACAAGAAGAATATACCTTTGATAATGATAGCGCATGACGTTCCATACGTCGCTACTGCTAGTGTAGGTTATCCGCAGGACTTCATTGAGAAGTTGAGGAAAGCCGCAAGCATACGTGGATTCAAATATGTACATCTCCACGCGCCTTGCCCTGTAGGATGGCGTTTTGACCCCGGTTTAACGCCACATGTTGCACAGTTAGCGGTTAAGACTGGCCTATGGCCATTATTCGAGTATGAACGAGGTAAGTTTAGGGTAAGTAGTTTCAGTAGGATGTATAGGAAGCCAGAGAAAAGAGCGCCTATTGAGGAATACTTGAAGCTTCAGGGACGTTATAAGGGCGCCGGTCCTGAGGTGGTCAAGGAATTAGAGAGCTATGTAAATAGGCTTTGGGAGTGGATAGAGCTATTGGAGAAAAGTATGTCTCCCAGCACTACTGCGAAAAAGCTGGTATCAAAGACATAAGTGGATCGTCCCCATTCTTTTCTTTATATTATTGTTTCTTGTTTTGTAATAGTTGGAAATAGTAGGGATCGCTTTGTTGTTTAACTGGGGGGTTAATTGGTGGGTGAGCAAGGTAAACGTGAAGCCGCGAAAGGAGTGGTAGAGGAGTTTGCCGATTTGATTCATAAGAGTAGAGTAATAGGAATAGGTACCGGTTCAACTATTGCCAATGTTGTAAAGATCTTATACGAGAATGGTATGCTTGATGGCAAAATACTTGTACCATCGAGTTATCAGGCTATGGAACTTCTATCCTTGCGAGGGCTTCCAGTACATACTAACTTTGGTGGCTTGACTATTGATTTATACATTGATGGCGCAGATGAGGTTTCGCTTAGAGGAGACATGATCAAGGGAAGAGGCGCTGCTATACTGGGCGAGAAGATGCTTGCCTACGCTTCTCGTATTAACATCTTTGTGGTTGATGAGGGGAAGATGGTAAATAAACTGGGCTCCAGAAAGCCTTTACCCTTAGAGGTACATCCCTGGATTTACAATCTGGTTATCGAGCTGTTGCATAAAAGATTCGGATGGAATGTACAGGTTCGGAAGTCAAGTTCAAAAGATGGCCCCACTATAAGCGACCATGGAAATATAGTTTTGGACGCTTATACTGGACCCCTAGAGGATCCCTATTATACAGAAAGGGAGCTTTCATCCGTACCCGGGATCTTGTGTACCGGCTTGTTTCTAGGTATGGCTAATCATATTGTCGTTGGATTTGATGATGGAGGATATAGGGTGTATAATTTTGAACGGCGTTTCGGTCTGGGATACACGTAGAACGTTGGACGAGAAAGCATTTGGTAAAACGGATCGTGTAAAAATCGGTGAGGCGCTTTCGTCCGGACGTATAATTAGGTTGGGTGGTCCACAGAATTTCCATGTCTACCTGGGTGTTAATGAGGATTACATAATGATTCCTCGAACCTACTGTTCATGTAGGGGTTTCTATATGAACACCTTGATAGAGGGAACCAAGACGCATTGCAGTCATTTAGCCGCTCTCGAGGTTGCAGGTGATAGAATAATTGATCTCTCTGAGGTGCTTGATCCTACCCTTCTTGTTGACATAATATTGGAAGTGATCAATTATGGACGTAGTAGGATGTTAAGACGGTTAATCTATAAGTAAGTGGAATAGGATAGTCTTTAGAGGTTTTGGTGTTCATATTAAGTTTCTTGGGCAGTGATGTGTGCGCCGGAATCCCACACCCCGGCGGGGTGTATGGGGATGGCCAATGATGCTGAGCCCCTTTATTCTTTTATATTCTCTAAATATTCTTCAGGTACCTTTGCTTTGAAGGGGGCACCCGTCGCTGGACTTATGAATTGTCCCATGAGTACTCCTTTACCGTTTTTCTTTTTAAGCGACCATACTTTGAGTGGTTTGAGTTTTACTTTCTTCCCGGTATAAGGATCCAGCACCTCTACCTCCGGGTAGCTTGTTGTTTCTTTTTCTTCTTCCATGGGTGTACCACCTTCAGATCTACTTGTAGATCTGGTTTAAGGGATGTGTACTTGTAAACTATTATAACATAATGGTGGATTGTTATGATAAATTTTTGTCTGGGGAGATAGAAGTTTTTAGCAAGTTATCCTTTTTAGTTTAACGCAGTCTGCCTGTTCTCTTCGTATTGTTGAAACGAACCTGGATGCTTTTGTTATAGTGTATTCTAGGAGATCTCGATGAGCTAGAATTTCCTCAACCGTCAACGACACCGTGTAGTTTATCTTTCCTTCTTTTCCTGGAAGGGTTATTTTGACGGAGTTTTTGTCGAATAACACGCTTATGTCTATGGATGTGTTTATTTTTATTCCTTCGCCGTTTACCCGTATTGTAGATACATTGTTTTTGGTTTTGTATATCGCCGCTGCTTCATCTGAGTGTAGGATGTACAGAGTTTTACCACAGTCTATTTTACAGACCTTGAAGTCATTTGTATGACAATCGTCTGTCTGTAGGCATGTTGCCTTCTTGAAGATGTCTGGAAGATCTTGTTCGATGATAGATACTAATCTTCCCACTATGTTCCTTGCAGTGACGTTTTTACTTCCCTCTGATGGTATAGAATCCATTATTTCATAGTAAGACTCAACGGTTTCGTTGATCTTTTTCATGGGGTCCATGGGGATAGACACCTCTTTGCCTTCTTCATGGCTGCTGTCTTTACAGGATAGGGTTGATATGGTGGTTTATATAGGTGTTACTACTGGGAACAGGGTTAACCCCACACGCTTTTTGCTAGAGATGTTCCAGGGCGGCAGATCCTGGTGGTGTTTTTCCCCGTTTCCCGTATTTCGGCTAGGCAGCTGGGGCATATTCTACGTGAGGGATCTAATTGTATCAGACATTCCCTGCAACCAAGTCTACCGCAGACAATACAGTATCCTATGGAGAGTCGTTTGCCACAGAACTCGCATATCGTTGTCGAGCAGACGGCGCATACTCCTTCTGGTGAGACGTGTTCTTCGCAGACGTTTCTGCCGCAAACTCGGCATTTGTATAAGGCCTCTTTTTCGTTGCAGATTTCACAGTAGCTACTAGTGGTCATATGGCAACACCGGTTGGTGTTTGATAATACGTGGGTTATACACCGGCTTTCCGGGATTAAATGTAATGTGGTAAAGAGCAATTAATGGTGATATAGGATATGTCGTCTGTATCCTTCCCCGAGCAGATAATAGAGTCTATTATGGATGACGAGATCGTCAGGCTTCAGGCTGGTATAATAGAATATGAGGTCAGGCTCGCCAAGGCATACAGCTCCGACGATGAGAAAAGTGAAGTTGAGAAAATAGTTTATCCAGTCGTTCTCGTCCATCTTAGGCGTGAATTAAAGGATATGGTAGGGTTTATGGGGACATCCCATGGCGTTGGATTGAGTTCAATTCACAGATTACATGGAAGAGCATTAGATTCGTTGGAAATCGGTAAGGCCCCTTCTGAAGGCCTCGAGGTTTAGCTCTGCTCTCCTCAGAGTTGAAATAATTTTCTCTACTGCTTTGATCGATACAAACCCTTCGAGTAGTCCTGTGCCCATTAACGTACCTAGTACTACCATGTTCTGTGAAAGTGTGCTTCCGACTTTGGATGCTATATCATACGCGTCTACTAGGTAGATCGTTTTTGTAAATTGTTTAAGGTATTCTAGGAGTTCTTCTCGTTCGGGTACTTCAACGTTGGGGACTGCCGGGCGTATGATTCTATCGTTTGCTACGATAGTACCGTTATTCTTGAGGTTATTTGCGGCGCGTGCGGCCTCTATTAGTTCTAGTGCTACTATAACGTCTGCTCCTCCCTCTGGTATTAGTGGCGCGTAGACATCCCCTAGTCTTACATGTACTTCTACGCTACCTCCTCTTTGGCTTAGCCCGTGTGTTTCTGCTACTAATGCCTTGGTACCGTCTAGGAGTGCTGCTCGTGCCAAAGTGTTAGACATTGTTATAAGACCTTGGCCGCCTACTCCTACAACTAGTATGTTCAATCTTTCCGGCTTGCCCATTATGTTTCACCTCTAAATGTTCCATAGCTCATACCATTCTGGATCCCCATCACGGGTCTTTACTATCGCGTCGAATGGGCAGACTTCTGCACACACTCCACAGCCCGTACAAAGGCTTTCATCTATGACGGCTTTACCGTCTTCTTCTACCATTATAGCAGGGCATGTGAACGCGTTATAGCACACGCCGCATGCTGTACATTTTTCGGATATAACCTGGTACATCGGTGTTTCTACACCTTTTCGTTTGGCCACTCTATCTATTTCCAGCGCACATGCCCTCTTCGCTATAACGAGGGCTGGCTTCTTATTTTCGAGAACGTATTTGAGGGCTTTATACATGGCGTCTGTTCCATCTTTTATTTCGAAAGGATCGAACACATCTACATATTCTACGCCAACCGCTTTAGCTATATCCTCTATTTTTATGAGGGGTGCCGGATCGCCCACGGCATTAATGCCTGTACCCGGATTTGGTTGCTCGCCTGTCATAGCTGTAACGCGGTTATCTAATACTATTATGAGTTGTGGGGCACTGTTGTATACAGCATTTATCAACCCGGTCACTCCCGAGTGGAAGAACGTAGAATCACCGATGATAGCTATTGGTACCTGTTTTTCTAATGTATGTGCAAACCCGTTTGCTAGCCCTATGCTGCCCCCCATTTCGATAATCGTATCTTGTTCTCTGAACGGTGGGAGCACGCCTAGGCTATAACAACCTATATCCCCACTATAAACAGGCTTCACTCTGGCTTTGTTTACCGCCCTTCGAAGCGAGTAGAATGTCCCCCGATGTGGACATCCTGGGCACATGGCGGGAGGTCTGGGGGGAAGCTTTATTGTTGTATTTGAAAATCTTTTTGATGGTACACTAAACTTCAGATCTACTATTCTCGCAACACCGTTCAAAACCTTGTTAAGAGTTAATTCTCCTATTAGCGGCACGTAATCTTTTCCATGAATCTCGATTGTTTTGTCAACGTTGTAAAGTAGATTTTTAACCTGCATTTCCACTACTGGTTCTAGTTCTTCCACGATTAGAATTTTCTCTGCGTTCTCAGCCGCTTGGAGTATTTGCTCTTCCGGGACAGGTACTGGTGTAGCTATTTTTACTAGGGTAACCTTGTTTTCTATCCCGAGCATTCTCAAGGATTCTTTTGTGTAGGCATAAGCTAGTCCAGAAGCTAAAATAGCTGTTTTATGACCTGGATTCTCTATCCGGTTAAAGGGTTCTAGCTTTGGGATTTTTTCTTTTATCGTCTCCCATCTCTCTATTAGTTCTCCACGTAGTTTTCTTGCATGTGCCGGGATGACGGTAAAGCGTTCTGGATGTTTCTTGAATACACCCTTATTTGTGATGTTCTTAGGCGTTTCACCGAATACAACCGGTCCGCGTACGTGTGATATTCTGGTTGTAGAACGGAAGAGTACGGGATGTCCTACTTCTTCGCTGAATTGGAATGCTAGTTTGACGAGTTCTTTGGCTTCGCCCGGTTCAGACGGCTCGAAGACTGGTACATAGGCTTTTAACCCGAAATACCTGTTATCCTGTTCGTTTTGACTGCTCCACATGTTGGGATCATCGGCTGACACTACTACGGTGCCACCTATTACACCGGTGTACGCTAGTGTCATGAAGGGATCTGCTGCTACATTGAGACCTACATGTTTCATTGTTGCCATACTTCTTACTCCGGTCAACTGTGCACCGTATACAGCTTCTAGGGCTACTTTTTCATTGGTGCTCCATTCGACGTGAATTCCCAGATCCTTTGCTACAGTGGCCAGTGTTTCTATTATCTCCGTTGAGGGAGTGCCAGGATATCCTGCTACGAAGCCGACGCCGGCTTCTATAGCGCCGCGTGCTATAGCCTCGTTTCCCATTAATAGTCGGGTGGTTCCACTGGGGGCTAGGAGTTTGTGCTTTGAAGCCATTTACTTGCACCTCACACGAGGTAAGTCATGTTTTATTGTTGCCTCTGTGGAGGACTTTAATTATTGATGTAATGAGATTATTTATGAAACAAAATTGGAATATAAAGGATAAATATAACACATTTTTCTATTTAAAAATACTAAAATTTATTAAGGTGGAAACCCAAATGTTACACGGTGTTAAATGTTGGTAGACAATATAGTATTAGAAGATGAAGACATAGTACTCACAGAAGCACCCAGAGACGACGAACTAGAGAAAATGGTGTTAGAAGCCCTTGACAAGGCTGGAAGACCGGTAAGCTGGCGTGAACTAAAAAGGATGTTCTCAGGAATAGCCGGAGAGGACAGATTAAGAAAAATCGTCTACTCTTTGAAGGTAAGAGGAGAAATAGTAGAACTCGTGGGCACACGATACGTCTTACCAAAATACGCTGACAAAATAGAATACAGTCGAGTCAAGAATCCGGCGGCATTACATAGAGTAAGAGCCAAAACCATGTGAAACCAAATCTTTTTCTCACTAAGCCTTCTCCGCCTCCTATTCGACGACATCATTAATATCTCCAACTTGTGTACCCGCAAATTGATGGGGATAACCTTGACTAAAGAAAAACCGATACATTCCAGATCTCTATCAAGCTTCATGGGAGTTAAAGAAAGCGGTTATGGAAGAGTAAAAGTAGAAGTATCAATACGAGATAATATTGCCTTCGTAAAAGTACCTACAGGGCAATATGCCGTTGTACCAAAAGCAGATCTATGTAAACTATTTAGAAAGTATAATTTCGAGGCCGACGGTGTCACCTGCTAGCCTACGGAACGAAAACCTATCCCTCTTGTCCGGATAACTTTAAATGAGTCTGGTATATGACTAAAGTTGCTATTCGGCGGGGTAAAATAGCGGGGTAGGGTAGCCTGGCAGCCCGCGGGGCTCATAACCCCGAGGTCGGTGGTTCAAATCCACCCCCCGCTACCATCATAGTAGCGGGGCCCCGCCTCCACTTTTCGTTCTTTAGAAGTGTTAGGCATTCTCTGACTTTGGAATATAGTCCAAGGTAAAAGCCTCTGGTAGAAGCTCTTTCGCTCTCCAGCGTTTGCATATTCCTGTTCTAAGGCTACACGCGATTATTTCTGCATCCGGGTTAAACTCTGTTATTACTTGGCGGCATGCTCCACAGGGCGGTACGGGTTGGTTTGATTCTACAAAAACGTATACCTGACTAATGTTCTTTTTCCCGTCTGTGAGAGCTGCACCTATTGCTATGCGTTCTGCGCATATAGTAAGTCCATAGCTAGCATTCTCCACGTTTACGCCCCAATAATGATGTCCGTCGCTAGTAGCTACGAGCGCGGCGACCCTGAAATTGGAATAGGGCGCATACGCGTTCTCGATTACTTTTTTCGCTTTCTCCAAAAGCGTTGGGTCAATATCAGTACTCATTGCAGACACCCGTCTCAGCCTTTATCGTAGGGGTTATATTATTAGTCGCGGTTGGTGATGTTTCTTTGGGTAAGAGATCCGGTGTGTTGGGTGGGCTGAATTGCAAGGGGATCCCAGCGGTGTTTCAGCAAAACTGCGTTTGTTAGTAGAGGAGGCAAGGAAGCCTTTTGTAGGTAGGGATGATGAAGCATATGCTACAGTGTTGGCATTATTGAGCGGGGAGCACTTGATACTCATCGGAGAGCCTGGTACTGCTAAAAGTGCAATGGCGCGTCGTATAGCGTCCCTCCTCGATGCCCGATTCTTCAAGTATCTCCTTACACGGTTTACAGAGCCTTCAGAGCTGTTCGGACCCCTTGATATTAACGCTTTGCGGGAGGGTGTCTATAGAAGAATCACTTCTCGCAAGCTTCCAGAAGCCGAGATAGCGTTTCTAGATGAGATATTCAACGCTAATAGTGCTATATTGAATAGTTTACTAACCATTCTCCAAGAGAGAATATTGTATGATGGGTACAGTGAAATAGAGGTACCCCTATGGTCGCTTATAGCAGCTTCGAACAGGATACCCGAGGATCCTGAACTTGAGGCGCTTTATGATAGACTTCTTTATCGCGTCTATGTTAAACCGGTGCCAGAAGATAATTGGGAAAAACTTCTATGGGCGTCATGGGCTATAGAGCGAGGTGAACATGTCGCAGTCAAACCAATAATGAGTCTCAAGGAATTAAAGGAGGCGCATAGACTTTCTCTAAATGTGGACTTAACAGACATAATAAAACCACTAATTAGAATAATATCTATACTGGAAGAGCAGGGCATTCATTTAACCGATAGGCGTAAAGGAAAGATATTGAAAGCAGTCTCTGCAAACGCGATACTATACGGTAGAATGAAGGCGGTCAAGAGCGACTTAATGGTTCTACGTTTTATCGCGCCTCAGACTATCGAGGATTTTGACAAAATAGAGATGATACTCTATGAAGAGCTACGTACACCTGAACGAATAATAGGAGATCTTACTGAGATAATGGATAACTTACTTGTCCTGGAAGAGCGTATAGATCGTGCGAAGAGCTATGACCCCGAACTCATAGATATATATAGGACTATAAAGGAGTTGAGAAGAAAGGTGGCGAGTATATCAAGAAACGTAGACGATCCACGCGTGCAAGATATGGTAGACAAGATTATGGATATAATAGAGCGGGTTGTTGAAAAAGTCTCGACTAAAATGGGTATGTAACATGGGATCACTATTCTACGGTATCGACTACGAAGATCCAGTAAAAAGATATAGAGGAGAAAGAGTACTTAAAACCCTCGCGAAGATAAAAGATGGCAGAAAAGCACGTAGCCATTATTCATTAGAAACAGCTATAGACGTATTCTATGCCATGTACTTACCATTCCCTGTTCTTAATAAGAAACTAGATCTAGACGAGAAAGACACGTATGTCAGGTACCTAATAATCTCTTCTATGATATCCACTAAATGGTATATGGAACTCAAGAAATATACGATGATCGATCCAGTGCCTAGCACAATAGCTGCTGCAGTATTTCTACGAAACCTTCACCTAGGACTACAAAAACAGGGTTTTATGCCAGGCAAAGACTTGTTAGATGCCCAAGGAAAGGGGTTCCAGCAGCAAACACACGCTGAAGGCGACCAAGGTAGAATAGACAATATACGGGACACCGTAAAGAAGCAGGTGACCGACTCTCTCAGGAAGACCGTGAAAACATTATCCACTGCAAGAGAACTTGTAAACACCATAAAGAGTTTTGCAGCAGGAAACACGTCTCTCCTAACACTAGAAGAGGCTATACCTGATATAGCACGGCTATCCGAAAACACGGATGTTAGAGAAATACTCGAGTATTTAAAGGGCGTTGATATTGGTGGCCTAAAATTCACGAGAGAACTATCCCGCTGGTTTAAGGGAGAAACAACCGGTCTAGAATATGGTACAGACCTGGAACGAATACACCCTCATGAATTGGCTCTACCGGAAGAACTGTTTTACGCGAATTTCGCGAATCATAGGTTGCTCCTTTATCAGAAAAGCTTGCCTCTAAGGAAGGGTCCTGTGTATGTTTTGATAGATAAAAGCGGGAGTATGGTCGGGGAAAAGATGCTTTGGGCAAAGGCGCTAACTATTTCTCTACTCAAGAAGAGTCTAAGGGAGGGACGAACATTCTACATGAGATTCTTCGACAGTAGACTATACCCGGTCTATAAAGCAACGCCTAGAATCCGGGGAACATGCTTGGTGAGACTTATTGACATGCTTTCACGTATAAAACCCCAGGGGGGAACCGATATTACTCGTGCTGTAAAAACAGCTGCAAGAGACGTTTCCAAAGAGAAACGTAGGAGAGATAAGCCCGGAGATCTAATCATAGTGACCGATGGCGAGGATACCCTTGATACAACTTTATTGAAAAGTCTATTACAACGTTCCGGGCTACGATTAGTTGTTGTTATGGTTAAAGGCGAAAACGAGAGTTTGAAGAAGGCTGCAGACGTCTATTTGAAGGTGAAATCCCTTGGTGGAAAGGAGATCAGGGTTGTTCTAAGGTATCTACATGGAAGGCCCGTTGAACGTTCTCATACATAATCTTGTATAGGTATTCCTCATCTTGTAAGATAGCATTAATCATTGAGAACATTTCCCATGGTGCCGTGTTTGAGGGATTCTTTGAGCCACCTACATAATCGCTTTCCAACATATAGACTGGCGAATATGATTGGTACAAGTATTCTAATACCTGTTTTTTAGTCCCAGGTATAGTAGCCGAGTAACCACCTTCCTTTATCTCAGGGATCATGCCGGGCTTTGCATGATGGAATATTATGAGCTCTTTCTCTGATGGGGATAAACGAATATGTTTTATGATAATGTTGACTAGTTGTACTGTCGACTTAGTATTCTCAAGATGCATCTGTACAGGGCATTTGTGGTCTTTTACTTTTGTAAGGGCATGCTCCAAAATCAATTCTGAGATGACTGCTCTATCGGCAAACGTTTTGTAATGTTGTCGTCCCACTTCCCCTAAGCCCTGCAGTTTACCTTCAACACAACGTTTGGAAACTTCATCTATTACTTTGAATCCTAATTCAACAACTTCGATCGGCTTATACCCGTAAGTGTCAATGAGCTTGTCGACTTCCGCAGGGTGGAACCCTGAAAAACAAAATGCTTTTATGCCGAAGGATCGGAAGGATTCGCAGATTTTCTCCATTAGATCCATTACTTTTAGATAGTTGTCCCAGCTGGGCTCTAACCCGTAATTCCATGGGGGCAGCGAAACTATACCTGCAAACCATCCCCCGGCTTCTCTATATCTTCTGATAAAGGTATCTAAATCGTCGCCACGTAGGGGATTCGGGTGAAAGTGGGGATCCGCGAAACCTGTTTTTCTAGTCAAGAGCCGATTCAGCCCTCCTCAATCATCTCTTTTAGCATTATTGTATCTATGATGATTTTTCTACCTGATATAGATAGCAGTCCCTTTCTCGCCAGTTCTAAAAGAATGGTTCTGGCTGAACCTCTGGTAGTACCTTTTGTCCACGAGATAATGTCTATCACGCTTGTTATGTCGGCGGAGCCTTTCTCACCGAATTCTTCTATTAGTAATTCTAAGATTTCACGTTCATCTTTTTGTAGTTTGTATGGCTTCAGTGTATATCCATCTATACTGTAAAGGAGGATCGTCCCGCCTACATCAATTTTGACTAGGTTATCTCCAAGTAACTCTGCTTTAACCCTTTTTAGACCAATAATTCTTTCATAATATTGTGGAATGTTGACGCCTAGCATGCAGTTATAGGTGTTGCATTTAGAGAGATCGTTCTTTCTAGTCTTTGTTGACGGGGGATAAACTATTACGTCTGCTTTACATGGGTTAGAGGTTGTTAGTGTCCTTAATATATGATATCTTGTAAGGTACTGTTGTAGCCAGGGTGCGTTATCATATACTACCAAATCCCGGTTGATGGTTTTCGACAATTCATATAGCATTATTACAGCAATTTTCTTGGATGAAGTAATCACGTTAATACCATAGATCCTCAAGCCGCGATTATACACCTTTAGACACCCTTGGGCCTCAGAGTAGCTCAGCTTCCCCATCAACGTCTATGTCGGCGCGCGTTTTCTTCATGGGCCCGATTAACAGTATTGTAGTTATACCGGACAAAAACCTGTTTTATCCTATTCAGACGTTTCATAGGATCATCCTCGGATAACCTTTTAATATAGCTATTATACTTGGTGGAGAATGGGGTATAATCTCTATAAATGGTGGGATTCAAAGTCATGGTAAAGGATAGATATAAGAAAGGCTCCAACATATATTCTCGAGACATCCGTAAGTTTAGTATTTACCCTAAAATGCCGAAACCAAAGGATTCTGAAACCCGTAAACGCCCCAGGGTAGGACAAAAAATCAAGGTTGTTATAGACGATGTCGATGAAAAAGAGCGTGGCGTGGGCAAGTATAAAGGATACACGGTGTTGGTGCTGGGTAACCCTACAGTAGGAGAGACTATCTATGCAAAGATAGTGTCAGTCCGTGGAGACACGATATTAGCTGAGCCCATATCATACGAGGATCGCGAGATAGAGCCATACTAGATTTCTGGCCACGAATCCTGCTGTGCTCCTAGTTAGGGGGAACCCTAAAAACTAGTTTTTAGTTGGTTTACTAGAACCCGAAAAACAGGTTTGCGGGTGAGGTGTTGGTCATGACGAAGAAGGATTTTCTAAGAAATATCGTGAATACAAAACTTTCTGTGAACTCGGATAGGTTACCAGCGGCTTTGATAGAAGATCTCCGTGAGGAAGTTGGTAGAGCTGAAGAAAAGTATAAATTTTCAGTTTATGGTGGTGACGTAAAACGTTTAGTGGACTATCTTAATAGTTCAGATTTTGAGAAAATAGTTATGCTTGCTAGAGCACACAACGCATTATGGATAGTACGTGAGATCCTCGAGGAAGCCAAGAAAGAATATAGCGGATACCCCGAAATAGTAAACGCTATAAATAAGCGACTGGAAAATCTTGAAGAAACTATAAGGACTTCTAGAATAGATATAGACGCTGTAGCTAGAATGTTGAAAAACGCTGGTTTCAAGGCAGAAGTGTCAGGTGATGAGATAAGGGTCAAATTATACAATGGCTATGCTATAATTAAGGCTACAGGATTGTCTCTCCATTACTCCATATCGTTGGAGGGAAGGACTATTGATCCAGAATCTATATTAAAGAAATTGAATATAATACGAACAATCTAACCATCATCTTAAATCTGGGTGAAGAATGAGAAAAAGAGTTCTTTCCAAGATGAAAGGGTGGCTGAAAAGTATCTTTTCCAAAACACCCTAGGTAAGCTTGATAGAAGCCGTGCCCTTGCATCAGGTTTTTTGTAGAGCATTACTCTAAATAATGTATAGGAAAGCCTTGATTCCATGAGAAGCGGCTTTACCGATGAAGCATAATTTCTGTAAATACTATGTATGCTATCTTCCTCGAGTAGGGCTTGCGAAAGTTTTTCAGCACTCAAAATGGCTGGACGTATGCCCTCACCGGTAGAAGGCATGACGAAACCAGCGGCTTCCCCCACGTAAAATGTTCTTCCTTCAAGAATCCTATATTTAGGATGAATCGTTATTATGGAAGCGGCCTTGTTTATTATCTCGCCTTTTCCGAGAACGTGAGAGGCATAGTTATGAACCATTTTTACAACCTTCTTGGGTTCACGGGCAAAGCCTCCTCCAATATTAACTATTTTTTCACCAGCCGGAAAGACCCAGTAGAAACCAGCTTTTCTACTATCAAACTCTATTAGCACAGTGTTTTCATCCCATTCCACTCCCCGGACGATGAGACGATAAACAGGTATAGTCTTATCCGATTCTTGGGAAAACGGTCCCCGTGCGTCAACGTATACGCCTTTCTCGGGTTTGCCTGTGCTCCATATAAGCTCAGCCCCCTGGGCTAGCGCCCTTTCTCTTAGGTTGCTAACAAATTTCTTCTTATCTATAATGAACCAGATGGTCTTCTTTGCATCCCAATCAACAACCGTTTTACCATCGACCTTTACCATGAACCTATTAACGCGGGATTTTATGTCTGTTAAACGTAGATAATCATTACTGAAGAAGGAAACTGGAACCGCTTCACCGCACGGTTTTACGTATTCTTTCTGGGGATCATAGGCTTTTACCTTCACTCCTTTAGATGATAGTTTTTCAGCGAGAACACTACCGGCTATACCCAGTCCTTGTATAGAAACCTTATCAACCATAGTAGCATCGCCTGCTAGTACACTATTATAGGGTACATTTTAGTTTCTAGGAATTTAATAGGTTCAACTATACACTACTTTGATTTCAGGGTAAAACTAAAACCTGTTTTAAACACAAGGTCCTAGAAGTTATTTGGGGGTGTAGGAGATTGCCGAGGTTTATAGTAGAATTGAGCCGCTCAAAGACAGGGAAACATGCTATCCGCAGGGCACTATTCATAGTTAGCGAAGACGGTAGAGTAAAGTTATTCGATAGCAAGGGAACCCCAGTCAAGCCTACCTACGTAAAGGGTTCGGCAACGCTAGTAAACGTGAAAAACACGTTGAAAAAAGGAGAATTTCTAGTTTATGTTGTCATGATAAAGAATCTGCGTGGACATCTAAAGGGGTTCTTTGAGGTCTATGACTGGGAAGGAAGGATAGTTTATCGTGCTAAGTATCACCGATTAAAACTAAGGAAAAGTCTAGGAAACCCGTATTATGCATGGATAGTTAGGGTGGTGGCTGAAGCCCTGAAGCTCAAAATAAAGAATTTCAACCCCTAGAGGTGCCAGCCATGAAGCTACTCTATGTTGTACTAGACGGCGCCCCCGACGGATTCACCGCCCCCAAGACGGCTTTAAAAGAAGCAAATAAACCAAACATAGACTTCTTAGCTAAAAACTCGGTTTGTGGGTTGGCATACATCGTTGGTAGAGGGATAGCTCCAGAGAGCGATGCAGCCACGTTGTCTTTATTGGGTTATGACCCAGAGAAATATTATACAGGACGAGGACCCATAGAAGCGATAGGTGCTGGAATAAATTTCACAGGTGACAAACAAGTTGCAATAAGAGCTAATTTTGCGACAATAGACCCAGTTACCTTACAGATAATAGATCGCCGCGTCGGTAGAAGCCTTCGTGATGATGAAGCTAGGGAATTGGCCAAAGCCATAGACGGGATAATGTTGGATAATGGACGAGCTATAGCATATTTTAAGCATACAGTGGGTCATCGTGGTGTTTTAGTTATACAGCACAGTACAAAACAATTGAGCGGATGGATAACAAATACTGATCCTGCATATTCTCGAGTTGGACTTATCTCTCATGCACTAAAAACGTTCGAGAAGAAGATACGTTTCTCTCAACCCATGAAGAACGAATCCTCAGCGAAGCTTACTGCACGACTCGTGAACGAGTATACGATGAAGGCCATAGAAATACTTACAAAACATCCGATAAACCAGGAGAGGATAGAGAAAGGTACGTTACCGGCAAACGCGGTTCTATTGCGTGATGCGGGGCACCAAAAACCTGATCTACCGCCAATATCGAGTTATACCGGGCTTGACTGGCGGTCTATAACAGAGATGCCTGTAGAAAAAGGTATAGCTATACTTGCTGGTATGCATCCCTTTGAAATATCATATTATACAGAAGATAAATTGTCAATCCTAAAACTAGAAGCTAAGCTGGTACTTGAAGAACTCGTATCGGGAGACGATATAGCAATATATGTTCATCTAAAGGGCCCTGACGAACCCGGTCATGACGGTGATTTGGAGGCGAAGATAAAGGCGATAGAAGACATAGACAGGCATTTCTTTGCACCAATCATAGAGGATTTAAGCTCCGGGACACTTGGGGATACAGGCATAATTGTTACCGCAGATCATTCGACACCGTGGAACCTGCAGAGTCACAGCGACGATCCTGTGCCCGTTATGATTCACCACCATCGTATAGATCAGGGTTACCCGCGCTTTGACGAAGAAATATGTAGTAGTGGAAGCGTTGGTATATTGGAGAAGGGAAGTGAAATCCTCCCCAAGGCATTGGAAATACTACGTAAATACTCTCACGCTTAATAGTTAATTTTAACAAGAGATACGTTCTTTGCTTTCCTCTGGAAATCGGTTAAAACCGTCATAATACTTCTTACATCTCTGTATTTTCGTATAGAATGAGCTAACTTTTTAAGTTCGATGAAATCATCTTCGTCTATAAAACCCGTCCGTGCAAGCAATATTCCACAACTACTTGTTATCGCACCAGAGAAGAACCCGCCATCAACTAACACATCAGCCGCACTTTCAACATCTGGCGATGAAAGCATACATGAATTACGAGGATGTGTATGAAGTGTGGCAACAGAGGTTACATGGGGTATTGAGACACGTCCTTCATAGCCTTCAAGGTATGCTAGTCTACCATCGTCCAGGAAAATAAACATATATTCAATATCACTGTTCTCTGTCTTTAATGCGAATTTCCTAAGTATGTTTTTGTCGTAAATAAATGGAATACGGTATATGTTTCTAAGAAGATATTTGTAGCCCAAACCATCACCTTCGAGAGGTTCTATTTCTAATGATACATCAAAAAGATCTAATTCCGATACATCGTATTCGCTTGGATACGGAGAAACATATACTGTTAATACATCCGGCCTACGCGTACGTTGAACATATCCGTCGAATAGGTCATATATCCCATCAAAATATATTTGATATTCCCTAAGATTTCTACCGGTCGCCAAACTATCGTTCTCTACAATCACGATTATCCTCCATAGAACAGCCAACCAGAACGAAGAGATAGTGTCTATGATTCCCTGCTCTTTCCCAGCGTACAAACCTCTACCCCACCAACTACTATCATATACTGTAAAAATCGAGTTTAATAATCCACTTAACACGTGCGATGTAATAAAACAAAGAAATGGTGCATTTAATGATGAATGGGGAAAAGCCAGACATAGGGTTGGGCGACTATTGGGAAGAGATAGAAGAAAGTCTACGTACGCTTATAGAATGTTATGAAAAAGTTAACAAGGTGATAAGCTGGGGTAACATAGGAAGACTACGTCGAAAAGCAATTCGAATAGCTGATGTTTCGTCCAAAAAAGTTCTCGACGCAGGATGCGGTCCAGGGTACATGGGTGCAGAGGCATTGCGCCAAGGCGCAAACAAAGTATACTTCCTTGATCCACTGCCTGAGATGCTAGCAGAGATACCCAAAACTTTGCGGGGAATTAGGGGAGAATATGAACGGGTTATGGGGATATTCGAAAAACTACCATTTCGTAATTCTAGCATCGAACGTGTGGTCGCAGGATTCTCGTTGAGAGACGCATATGATTTGGAAGCCGCTGTTAAGGAAATATCTCGGATCTTAGTCCCTGACGGCAAGGTGGTCATCCTTGATTTTTATAGACCCGATAATAGAATTCATGCGGCACTAATAGAGGCTTATCTGAGATGGGGAGTCCCATCCCTTGCACTATTGGCAGGTTGCAGGAAGGCAGGATTATACGTAGGACTGTACAAAACATATCGTAGACATTTAACGGGATCCCAGTACAAAAAATTGTTCGAAAGATACTTCAAGAACGTGAAAATAAACGTTCTAATGGGTAGTGTGATGCTTCTGGAAGCATCGCATCCACTAGTATCTTAGCTATAAACACCCGACCCGTGAGGCAACCTCCCCTACTACTCCCTTGCAACATTTTGATAGCTTTTCCACTGTTCGTTTAGAGGATTCTAGTATGTTATGAACATCGTATCCTCGTAAGAGATATTCTCTAGCCTGCATGCAAGTTGAAAGTGCATCAGCCGCTTTAACTAGCTTGGCCTCAGAACTTTTACCTTCCAAATACTGTTCGAAGATCTTGTATAGACTAGTATTAACATCCAACATCTCAAACGCTTCACGTTCCAGTTTAACTTTAAGCTTTCCCACTCTCTCACTAGTCCATTTTGGTAAGTCTCCTACAACGGTCTCGGCCAAATCGTGGATTAACGCCATAGCAGCCACTTTACCTATATCAACGTTCAATCCTTTTTCTTTCGCCTTTAGAGACATCTCGACCGCTAGGAAAGCTACTTCAAAACTGTGTTCAGCTACAGTTTCCCCGATAGACGGATGTATGCCCCTTTGCATCCACCCAGTCCGAACAAGATTCTTTGATGCACGTAAAACGTCCGCAATTTTCTTTTTAGACGCCAAAGCTTCAGCCCTCCCACCGTCTCACAAAAGTAGTACAATAGCTTCAAGGTAATTAATGCTAGGAGCCCTAGAATAATATAGGGGCCGGAGTGGGCTGGCGGCCCACGGGGGTAACCCTGAGGAAACTTCACCCTCCACGCGGCAGCGGAGCCCCGTGAGGGGCGCGGGGAGACCCGCGGCAATGCCACAGAAACGACACGGCCTCCGTCTAATGACAATGACACGGCGAGATCTCCCCGGCGACGGGGAGATAGGTAACCCGTAGAGGAGGACGGGGGATGCGATGAAACGGGCACCCTCCGCGGAGCAAGGCAACCAGCCGAGGAGATGCCGCGCGAGGCTGGTGAAGCCGCAAAGTCGAATGCCGCCGAAGTACAAAAGGTGAGTTATAGCCCGCACCGGCCCCGATAACCCTTATAAACGCGTTACCCGCCACAATCCCCATCATAGTAGCTAACCGTATAACGGTATGGGCCGGTAGCTCAGCCTGGAAGAGCGCCCGGTTGGCATCCGGGAGGCCCCGGGTTCAAATCCCGGCCGGTCCACCATATCCTGGTGTCCGATTATCAGGCCCCAGTGTTCAATTTCTTAACTATTGGTTCGAATCCCAGTATCTTTAGGGGGAACAGTATAATGAGTAGAAAACAGCGCTTACTAGCAAAAATAGCTGAGGAGATTCTAGGTAGCTCATGGCGAAATGTAATATGGCCTCGCATGGAAATAATAGGTGACATTATCGTACTACGACGAAACCTGGTTTCGACTACTCACATGGGAAACGATAAGTTAAGACATCTCGGAGAAACGCTTCTGGAAAGGATCGTGAATGTTAGAAGCGTGTGGCTGGCGTATACTCCTGTCCAGGAGTATGGAAAAACGCGTGGGTTTTTACATTTGGCTGGAGAGGAGCGAAGTGAAACAATCTACAGAGAACACGGGTGTAGCTTTATGCTTGATATAAGGAAGACATATTTTTCCCCACGACTCAACCACGAACACGGTTGGTTTTCAGCTCACGTATCAGAAGGGGAAAGCATACTTAACATGTTTGCAGGCATAGGATTTTTCTCTATTATACCCGCATGTAAAAAAAGAACGTATTCCCTGGCTATAGACCTCAATCCTGATGCATATAGGTTTTTACTAAGAAACATAGTAATAAACAAGGTGGAAAAGTATGTTGAAGCGGTACATGGAGACGCGGGCATATCAGTTATTGCGTTAGGATTAGAAGACTCTTTTGATCACGTAATATTGCCATTTCCAGAAAAGGCCCTATATTATCTTCCATTCGCCTATAGGGCGGTAAAAGACAAGGGTGAACTCCATATTTTTCTTCACAAGGAGATGTCAGGACCTCCTAGCGATACAAAGGCGGTCATAGACGAGGTACTTCGCAGGATGAAATGTCTTAAACCCACTAGAGTCGAAGTTATACGGACACGATTGGTGAGAACAGTAGGACCTCGACTCGGCCAATACATAGTTTCGGTCAAAATAGAAAAACGGGGGTAAAAAGCGATAATGAATGGAAAACTGGATAGATGGCTCCAGGAAAAAGACAGATTCTACAAAAGGATGATAGAGGATAGGGAAATAGGGTACTTAGATCCCGGTATTGATGATATTCTAGAGGCATTCTTTGCGAAGGAAGGATTGTACACTACGAGTAGTTGCATAGGTAGAATCACACTTGTAAAAGGTTCTAGATACTGGTCTCGAGACGAAGCTATAATAGTATACAAAAAACATGGGCACGTCTCAATGGAAACTGTTGCGAGCTTCATAGAAGATCCGGCTATAGACACCTTATGGATACGCGTTACGGGACCAATATTCCACATATCTGCCTACGATATGAGATGGGCTAAATGGGTCTTAGAACTGGGACGTAAAAGCGGGTTTAAACATAGTGGCATATTCAGTATCCCTGAAAACGGTTTTCTAACCGTCGAAATGATAAGTTCTGTTCAGGCAACTCATCTGTTGAAAATAGACGGGCATGTTATTTCTGGGGAGGGCAGTTTAAGGCATATAGTTAGGCTTTTCAACCTGTTCTGGGATGAAGGTGTTATGAGCGCTCGCCGGCTTTATCGGTACCTACTTTCGGAGGACGGGCCCGCTTCTTCAGCTTTGAATAATAGTATGTAAGAGGATGGGAAACTCCACATTCAGCAATGCATAATCCCCTACTCTTCATGTTTTCACAATTGTAGGGACTATACTTCTTGCCTCCCCCGCGTTTCCCAGCCAAATGTTCAAGTTGGTAGCGGGTTATCTTCTCCTTAAAATCTGGGAGGTTCCTGAAGAGCTCTACGAGCTCCTCGACTGAAGCACCTATAGCAAGCATAAACGTGGCATAAGCAAATCTTTCTGCGTGACTGAGGTTTTCTCCTCGCAACAAGGCTTCGTGAATCCGCTTTATGCAGGGAGGTAAGATCTCGAAATCTACAGGTTCCCCCCCGACTTCTCCTCGTAATGATGTTTTCTCAGTTTTTGGCAGCTGCTCCTTTACTCGATCAACTAATTTCTCGATACTAGAGGGAAGGATGTCTATGTTGTCTATAACCTCTATTATCCTATAGTAGAAAGCTTCTTTCAGGAACCTTAGTAGATCACGCCGTTCAAGATAAACTATGCCCTCTTTCACAGGTTTGTTTACAAGCTTCCACCGTGGGTCGCCTCGTAAGCGTGTTGAGTATTTTAGATATGGATACAGAGGCACCCCGAATTCTAGTATCCATTTTACCGTTCTTCCTTTACGTGTTTGGAGTAGAGTTATGGTAAGCGCATTTTCTAGTTGTACAAGTCTTATACCTAGACGTGCGGCGATCTTCATTATGTTGCCTGTGTTCTCTTTCAATAAGTGGACATATGCTTTATCAGATTCATGTAATGCAAACCTGGTAATTATACTCCTTACACCTAATTGTTTTGCCAGCGCTGCAGCCATATGAAATGTAAGAAAGTTTTCATCGCTTGAAAGATTTTCATCCCACAGGCTCTTTTTCCGGATAGATGTGGTTAATCGTTTGATCGATAATTCCGCCAATCGTTTATTTTCGAATAACTCATCAAGACTCACAGTATACCCGTAAACGGTCGATGAATATTCATCTAAATCGAACAAAAAGGGATACCGATCGAATGAAACCACCTCGTTCCCCCCAACCTGTATTAAACTTGATCTATAGAATAGCATCATAAATCCTTTCCAGCATCAGTTTTTAGTCGAGTAATTGAACAATATGTCGTTGGAGGTGTTAAACATGAGGATCGTAGTGATAGGAGGCGGTGCAGCTGGCATGGCCGCTGCTTCTAGGGCTAAACGACTACGTAAAGAAGCCGAAGTAGTTGTAGTCGAGAAGACCGATTGGATAAGTTTTGCACTATGTGGGATGCCCTATTATATAGGATGTATAGTCAAGAGGCTTGAAGACCTGCTACATTACCCTGTTGAAGAGTTCACTAAGAAGCGGGGTATCGACGTTAGATTGAGAAATGAAGCCCTAGATATAGATGCTTCTAGTAGAACAGTAAGAGTCCAGGATGAGAAAGGTAAAGAATATGAACTCGAGTGGGATTATCTTGTACTGGCTCTGGGAGCGAAATCCGTAGCTTCTAACGTGTTCCCAGAAATAAAGGAGCTGGAAAACGTTCATTATCTATCCCACCTTTACGATGCCTACAAGATAAGGGAGAAACTTTTGCGGTTAAGAAGAGGTTCAACAATAAACATAGTAGGGGCGGGATACGTAGGACTTGAACTGGCACACACCGTAACGGAACTAGGATACCGTGTGCGTGTATTGGAAATGGCAGACCAAGTTTTACCACGTAGCCTGGATAAAGACATGGCAGATATAGTAAGCAACTACTTAGCCAGTAAAGGAGTAGAACTCGTCTTAGGAGAAAAAACAATTGGTTTCACTGAAAAGGATGGGAATGTTGTCGTGGAAACAGAAGGGAACTCCTATGAATCCAAATTAGCGATAGTCGGTGTTGGTATAAAGCCTAACACAGACCTAGCCATCAAGGCAGGTGTTGAAACTGGAGTGACTGGTGCAATAAAAGTAGATGAAAGAATGGAGACCAGTATCAGTAACGTCTATGCTGTAGGTGATGCTGTGGAAACCATTAACCTTGTTACAGGAAAACCGGCTTGGATGCCCTTTGCCCAGATAGCCAATAAAATGGGGTACGTTGCCGGTACAAACATAGGTGGTCGTCAAGCCGTCTTCCCCGGGGCCACCGGTACTAGTACGTTAGAAGTGTTTGACCTAACGATAGCGAGAACCGGTTTGACGGAGGCAGAAGCAAGAAATGAAGGCTACAATGTAATAACGGCGAAAGTAACCGCAAGAACCAAACCTCATTATATGTCAGGCTCACGGCAAATCTCTCTTAAAGTGATAGCTGATGCCGACACAGGAAAACTCTTGGGTGCACAAGGAGTTGGCGAGGATCAGTCGGTATTTTGGCGTGTAAACGTGATAGCGGCGCTATTGGAAAGACAGTCTACAGTATGGGATCTATTCTATAGTGATATAGGATATGCGCCACCGTTAGCGCCGGTCTGGGACTCTCTAATAATTGCTGCTAGACTCTTAATGAGGAAACTCGGGGAGGTGCCTAAGAAAGCCTAGATCTCTATTTCTACCTCATCTCCATCCCGCAATCCAAATTTTTGTCTAATATTAAATGGTGCAACGATTTCGATTACATCGAAACCATAGACAGTTATCTCTGGCCGTACAATATATACCTTGACTCCATGAAGATAAGCTGTGTAGAAAACTGCCCGTCCCAGTTTGCTACCTGGGATAAGAGGCGGGTCTACTATAACAGGTATGATCTTCATTATCGCCTCTTGATATTTTTCTGTATACTCGTCTAGTATTCTAACGTTGAGCGTGCCAGGATAGGGTATGAAGCCCAGTTTTGCACGTATATTACGTGCATAAAGGTTAATGTAAAATTCACCTTCACCCTTTCCACTGAATACCAATCCCTTCAAAGTCGTCATGCCATATTCCCCGAGGAAGAAAATAGGGCTAGGAACTCTTTTTACATGTTCATCAACACCCTATAGTTTCCGATTAAACTCTTTAATACTAAGATATTGTGCCTCACTAGTGTATAGTGTTAGAGTAAGGCTAGTGGAGGATGGTACACCATGCGAATTAGATACATAGCTGTATTCGTGATTATACTTTTGCTTGTTTTGCCGATCTACCAAAATTTTGCAATAACTACCATGGCCCAAAACGACTCACAGAGCCAGTTCGCAGTTACCATAGTCAATGATACTGTTATTGCAACTAACTACTATTATTCTATAAAGTTCAACCTGACTTGGGGGGCTAGAATCGTTGACTGGAACATATCGATCAACAATCAACAAATAGATCTAATACAATCAGATACTTTTTATCCTTCATTAAACTTTATCTCATATACAGGTGACACTCCAACAGAATCATTCATCATAAGGAATGGAAACGATACAGCTAACGCTACATACCCCTATCCCCTAATGTATCTTCCCTGGAACGCTACCCTAGCCTACAATGGAAGCGAAATGAAAATTGTTAAGCTGACACCCTCAACCGAAGCGTCAACCCAGCTAGGATCACTAGAACTTACTGAGTATGTTATACTTTACGACAACAAGCCCTATATCGATGTTTTCTATACTCTATCTAACCCAACAGAAAACGATGTTCCACTACAAAGCAACATGGCTGGATACGGTATAGTTATTGAATTCTCAGCCTACACAGGATTATCTGATACGCCAAAATGGAATCACACTTACAAGCTTATCAATATAACCAATGTTAGCGAAGTCTTTAATCATACACTAAAAAGCCAAGGACTCCAAACTATCGAAACAGAAAACGACAAGGTCTTCTATATAGGTGCATTTCATACTCAGAAAGGATACGTATCCTTAGTGACACCACTCTATAGGGAACCAGCTATAATGAAGTTTACGCGAACATTCCTGCTAGGAACAAAACTACCTATCTATGCACTGGGGTACGCGATAAATGGAGTACCAGCCTACAGCAACGTAACTGTAGGATTGAGAGTCCTATATTTGAACAACAACCCTTATTGGCTCTCACAGTTAAACGCCGGGGACCTCTCGTCAATAATAGACAATGAAACTTACTCTTTGTTCCTCAAATACCGCGACAACTTTACAGTAGAAATAAAGAACCTTAACAATACAATCAAAAACCAGAACGATTACATAAAGTTCCTTCAAGAGAGGGCGCAAAACGCTACCTCCCAGCTCAACGAAGCCAGAGAGAATGCGAGCTACTGGAAGACTGAGTACAATGTGCTAAAGCAACAGCTAAATGAAAAATTGTCAATGAGTAAACTCAGCCTAGCTAAGGCTTTGGCTATAGCTATAGTAGGACTTGCGATAGGCTTTTACGGTGGGCGTGTATTCTCGACAAAAAGGAGATGAGAAAGGAGAGTTTAGCTCTTTTCCCTCACTATTTTCATTAGTCGAAGGGTTTTTCCAACCTCGTCAAGCTGTTCCAGGCGCCACACTCTAGCCTCTATCTCCTTCACAGCATCTTTAGGCAACAATCCTTTCACAAGCTTCTCAAACTTAGCCTCAACTCCATGCCGGTCTAAGGGGTTCTTAAAATGTCCTGGCGGATAAGTACTGCTCTCCTCGAATTCACGTCCATCCTTTAGCTTAACGTGGATAGTGTTCTTTATACCGGTAGGATAGATTTTATTGTGTTCTTCGTCTACGACCACTTTCATTTTCGACATTACTTTTCTAACGTCATCAGCTAGTATTCTCTGCTCTCTAAATGTATCCATCCACACATAGCCGTCGAGGAGCGCCGCAGCTATGATGTAGGGAAGACTATGATCAGCAGTTTCTCTGGTTTTTGGATCCCACTTCTCTGGATCCTTAACTATGATCTTGTATGCCACGTCAAACGTTTTAACGAAAACCTCTTCTATATCCTCAGGTTTGATATTCCCTGCTTTCTCCCGGATCTTAAGGGCAGCCTCTACCGCACTCATGGCATGGTACTCTACTGGCCAGTACTTTATACTGGTTTCGAGCAGCTTAAAGCCAGCACCATTCTCACCGGCGAGAACGGGAACGTTGAATTTGTCTCCTCCGATAGCTATGTTGAAAAACCCCATTTCTCCCTCGAAGACCGGTGCAGGGCCGGTCATACCGTTCTTTGCCAATATTGCCGCGAACAGACCGTTTCTGGCCGAGTTTGCGGCGGCGCAACCTTTCCACATACTTAGTTCGCCAGCTCTAGTTTGCCGTAAAGCATTGTTAGTTGTTAGAGCTATGTTTATAGCATGTGTTAACTGTTCCTCGTTTAAGCCAAGAACTTTGCCCGCTCCCAGGGCACTGCTTATAGCGATATACGTAACATGGTCCCATCCTTTTGCACGTATGCTGTAGGCATCTGCCAGTCTTCCAGCTATTTCATAAGCTACCACGATCCCCTCGATAACTTGTTTTCCGTCTGCATCCACCATCTCGGCTGCAGCGAGTATGGCGGGGATATTATCGCTTGGATGTAATGCTTCCTTGCCTAGGTATGTGTCGTTGAAATCAAAGTACCGGACACCACATCCATTGGCGAACGTGGCATGATCTGGAGCCGAGCGATGAGTTGTCCCCCAGATCGTGGCTCCATACTTATGGCTACTCGTCGACATCGCGTAAGCCCTGGCTATGGATGGTGGTTCTTCGAAGAAGGCTCCTATGGCTACTCCGAAGCTGTCTAGCACCCTCTTTTTTGTTTCTTCGACTACTTCGGCTGGTATATCTTCATATCGAAGCTTGTATGTCCAGGAGGCCAATCTCTTGGCAAGGGATGCCATAATTTTTCACCGTGAATTGTTGTTCTCATATCAAACTATAATAAGCTTGCAAGTCGAAGGATAACCAATAAGCTCGTTGGGCTCGACGGATATGTAGCAACTGGCTAGAACCTTTAGAAGAGTGCGGTGCACTGCCATGAGGATAGAAGCAGAATACGTGGTAGCTCATGGGAAGACACTATATGATAGTTGGGTTTATCTGGAAGGAGATGACGCGTTCTATAGGACTGTAGTATATCCTGGTTTTAGCGACACACATATGCACCCACAGGTTATAAGTTCTGGGATCGAGCGTCCTGGAATATACCGCGATTCGTATGATTGGATCGAGAGGAGGAACCTGGGACTCGACGAGGCTGCTATTCGACGTGATACTGATCTATCAGCCAAATTAGCCCGCTTAGCCATGTTTAGAAGCTTGCTTGAAGGAACCACCCTAATAGCGTTAACCGGAAGTCTCAAAGGTAACATTAGGGGATGGTATACGGCTAGGGTTCAGCCGAGAACGGTTTTCCTCCCCACGGCAATGAATCTTCCCGGTTGGCAGAAGCATCGTGACATAATCGATTCGTATAGACGTCTGAGATTATCGGCAAAAGATGGTTTTGCTAGGATGGGTATATTTGTTCATAGTTTAAAATTCTCTACATATGATATGATACTAGAAAGCTATATTCATTCGTATACGAATAGAACCTATATGGGAATACATCTGGGAGAAGGGGTAAGCGAAGCAGACAAAATAAAGAAAATACTGGGTCGGCATAGGCTAAATCGAATAGTAGCAGTACACTGCATAGATGATAAGGTCAAACCTTTAGGAATGATGTGTTCCTCCTGTCCAGGTACCAATTATCTTCTCTACAACAGATTTAAACTTGACACAGAGGACATAGATGCCTTTGGTTCAGATTGGCCTCACATACTTGGTACAACTGCTTCTCAAATAGGATTTATTTTCAAACTGTATAACAAGCCAAGGGAGAACATCCTGTTCAAGATGACTACCGGAGGTTATCTGGCTTATAGTATGGCATACTCTGGAGATCTAGTCGCTTACGACGAACCTTTACCTAAAGTACTATCGGGGAAGGCGAAGCCAGTAGCAGTGTATGTGGGTGGACGTAAAGTGGTAGAGGATGGGAAAATAATAGGATTGAACTTGTCTATCGCTGACATATTGCGTGAGACAGAAGAAGCGGTAAAAGAAACCTACGACCTCTACGGTGATGGAACAGTTGATTCTAGCGATGTAATTCGCGCCAATAACATTCTCAAAAAAGCGATAGAGGAACTATCGGGTTTCTAGCCCCAATGTCTAGTATCTTATCATCCTGTGAGCCATGAACCATCTAAGGATACGTAACTTCCTCCTATCTATGAAAATTGGGGTAAGCGCCATACCGGTTAAGAAACCACCTACATGCGCCCAAAACGCTATACCGGCAATCGCGCCGGTATACATTGTAGCCAGTCCATAAATTAGCTGGTAGAGGAACCAAATTCCAATGTACACGTATGCTGGGAAAGTAAGTATCAAAGGTATGAATCCAAAGAAGGCTATGCTCCTGATCCGAGCGGTAGGCATCAACAACATATATGCACCCAGGACGCCAGAGATGGCTCCTGAGGCCCCTATGGCGGGGATCATCCATGGAGACACGCCCGTGGTTAACTGATAGTTGAGTAACGCGTCTTTCGGCATGTACGCTATGCTTGCAATGTGGAAGACGACGGCACCCATCCCTGATAGAAGATAAAAAATTAGGTACTTTAGCGAACCCATAACCGTTTCTACGTTATCACCGAATATGAATAAGTATAACATGTTGCCTCCTAAATGAATTATATCAGCATGAAGGAACATAGAAGTAAATATCGTTGAAAGCGCTATTCCAGCGACAATATTTGCCGGGATCATTCCTAGAGAGTAAATAAGGTCTTCATATGTCTCAGCTCCTGGATAGAGGAGAGACGCCTTCACATTCCCTACTAAGAATACGATAATGTTTACAAGTATAATTACAGTATTGACTATTGGTCTCCCCATTCTTATATTCTCATCCTCTATAGGTATGCCCAAAGCTCCGCCCCACCCTCCACTATGGACATGTATAGATACACTTGTAAAGGGTGATACAGTCTAAAAAGGTGAACATGCGGACAATAGGGTACTAGGAGATGGTGAAGAAAACGATGTCATCCAGTGTAATGGAGAAAATACGGGATCTACTATCATTAACCAAACCTTTGCAGACGTTCTTGTTAATGGTTACGATGTATGGAGCTTATCTAGCTGCTGGAGGGTCTGATCTCCGAACAGCTATACTGCTTTCAATTTCGGGATTTGCCGGTATAGGTGGGACTACTATGCTAAACATGTTGTTGGAAAGAGACATAGATAGCGTTATGGAAAGGACAGCGTCCCGCCCTCTTCCATCTAAAAGACTAACCGTGCCAGAAACATCACTAGTTGCAATAACGCTAATAGTAATAGGTATAATATCTGGATATGCTATAAATCCCTATGTGGCTATGACCGTTTTTCTAGGCACGTATTTCGACGTAATCATCTATACCAACATAGTCAAAAGAAGAACACCCGCGAACATCGTCCTCGGCGGCGTAGCCGGAGGCATGCCTGCCCTCGGCGGGTGGAGTGCAGCTGTTGGAGGATTCACGTTTCCAGGGATACTCTTGGCTTTCGCAGTAATGCTTTGGATACCACTGCACATATGGATACTCGCATATTATCTGAAAAACCAGTATATCAAAGCACAAATACCACAATTTCCTATACTAGCAGGACCACAAGTAACATCTGCAATGATACGTGCGTCTCTTATACTCTTAGTGGCAGACGTCTTTTTATTTACTATAACGCAAGGCTATGGAATACTATCATTGGTCTCGACAACCATATTAGTTGCCCGCGTATTTAGGAAACTCATAATATTCAGCCAGAACCCCGATTCTTCATTAGCCTTTAAAATCTATAAAATGGCAGGACCAGTTATTGGTGCGCTTTTCATCTTTCTCCCCATAGATTACCACTTGCAGGAATTAGAGAGTAGCATACTTACTTTCCTGAGGTGACAAACAGTGGTAGAAGCCCAAGCTGCTAGCCAGACCAACATAGAACCCGTAACAACAGGGTTGTCATACATCATTATTCCATTGATAGTAGCCTATGGCATGATTAATGGCGGTTCGATCCCCGAAGAATTATATCCTATACTCCTCGCGTTAGCAGTACTACCACACACAACGGTCATCGCAATGCATAACAATAAGCACGTATTCGGTACCCTACCCCCCCTACTTTTCTCGACAGCGCTGATCTTACCCTCGATAAGCCCCGTCTTAAATTTCTCTGCCACAAATGTTCTATATAGTTCTTTACTGATAGGGGTGGTTGCACTATTAACCTCTTTAAGGGAACACACTATTAGTTTATCCTTATTGTTTCTTATACTCGGGATAGCGTTAACCGACTTTTCTGCTATACTCGGTGGATTCTTCGCTTCAATAGCGATTGCCATAATCTATAAAAAAGCAGGGAAAACACATGCCCCAATTCTAGCATTCGCTATTACTATTATAGTGCTACTCTTAAGCGGTATGGATAAGATTGAAGCACTTTATATGACGCTTATACCACTCTACATGTTTGCAGTAATCTATTTTCTAGGAGGTAGCCGCTGCCCTTTTAGGGGGGAGCCAGAACTAGCTGCTTCGGGGACCACATTAGGAGTATTAGGAACGTTAATTACGCTCTACAACCAACCAGTGGGTTTTCTCGTATGGGGAACCGGTTTACTAGTACTAGTTTCCGGGGTTTTATCACCCTCTTGGTTTAGTGAGAGTAGCTCCCAGCGGAAGGGTCTTTGAAGGAGGTTTGAAATAGGGTTCCCTCAGCATATTAGTTCTTTCAATAGCCTCCATGACTCTTAGAACCTTCTCTTCCCTAGTACCGGGCTCACGGAGTTTATCCAATAACCCTATTCTGGGACCGTGCCAGTTTATACAGGGATATAAGAAGCCTTCAGGAGAGATTCTTATTCTGGTGCATCCCATGCAGAATCTCCAGTTATTGTAAGGACGGACGATTTCTACTTTGACATTATTATCAAGTATATATATGGGCCTGTTATGAAGATCTTTTCTAGTCATCATTTTTATGGCGCGTTGTTTGAGATAGCGTTCTATCGTATCTAATGGAATATAGTGTTTCTTGAAAACAGACTTGCCCAATCCGACTGGATGAAGCTCGATTAATTGTAGAGTAAATCCTTTCTTTGCAGCCAGTTCGATGAATTCTGGTATTTCGTCTTCATTAACATTTTTCATTACTACCATGTTAACTTTTACAGCTCTAAAACCAGCGTCTATCGAGGCATCTAGTGCTTTTAACGCGTTTGAAAGTCCGGGTACACCGGTGATGTATTTGTATCTCTCCTCTTTGAGGCTGTGTATGCTTATGTTAACCCTATCCAATCCGGCTTCCCGTAAACCCTGCGCTAGTATAGCCAATCTGAACCCATTAGTAGTCATTGATATGTCATCGAATTTACCATGTTCTTTGAATGAACGGACGATTTTAATTATGTCATGTCTAATTAGCGGTTCTCCTCCAGTTATTTTGACTTTGGCTATGTCCAGCCTTGCTGCAGCTTCTGCTATTATTGCATAGTCGTCTGGTTCTAGGTATTTCTTATCCATAACTTCTTTCAAGGGAAGTGGTCCGTGGAGAGGGGAACCTTCAAGATGGCAGAATATGCATCTGTAATTGCATTCGTTCGCCACGGAGACTCTGAGGTTCTGTAATGGTCTGCCGAAGCGGTCTATCAGCATTTTCTCCACCTTTGGATAATGGTTTCTGAGGTTGTATTATTTTGTATCCTTGTGTGGGGCTGTGGTTGTTATTACTGTTTGGGGGACGTGAAAAATATTACACATATAATCAACGTGTAATCAACTTGTTGGGAGGGGGCGGGTTAAGTGAAGGAATGGGAAAGGGAGGCATTAGAATTAAAATCTAAGATAGAATCTTTAACGGATGAAGAGGAGAGAATCGTTATGAGGTATTTTATACGTTACAGATCCGTAGGCATACTAATAGCTTTAGCCGAACTTAAAAACGAGGGCGTAAAGGATCCCGAGGAAGTAATTGTTCGTTTGATAGAGAAGGGTTTACTAGAGAAGGGGGCTGCGTCTATCAACCTACCTGCGGCGTTAAGAAGATATATTGGACGGGGCCGTGGAAGGATCAATATCTAGAAACTATAGCTTCTATAAACTCGTTTCTAGAAAGCCAGTTCCACAATACTCTTACGACGAGCGGTGAATCTTCGTCAACTAGTTTAACATTCTTAACACGTATATCCTGTTTCTCTTTGGGCTTTAACGGTTTTACATTAATCCTTTTTACCAGGGTACCGGCATTAATGAGAATCACCTGAAGGTTTTCTGGGGTGCGTTCTCCAACGTTAGAAACAAGGAGCTCGACTTTTCCGTTTTCCTCAAACGAATAAATTGCTTTTTCTATTACTAGTTTTGGACCAACGTATTCTTGCCATAACCAGAAATAGGATAATATAGCTCCTTCCCTAGGGTAGACGCCTGATGGAGAATCAAAGGCGATCCTTGTCGATCCGTTGTTACTATCTCTGTTGATGACCAAGTCGACGAATCCACTTCTACCTGTAACTGTTCTCTCGATGTCACCCGATGATATCACAAATCTGGCCTGCCGATTAGGCAAAAATAAAAGAAATCTTTCATAGCTTACTAACTCGGCATTATTTCTGCTTAGGAGGTTTGTCGGTTTATCGAACTCGAACACTTCACCCGGTTTAACTATCTGGATCCCACTCCTGAAATCATGATACCCCCTCGCCATCGTTTCATCTGTTTCTATATTCACTAGGAAATCCACATCTTCTATAATGATGTCGTAACCCCCCGGATACAATATTCCTATCTTTTGTATCTTATTTCTAAGCTTACCCGAGACAACCGGTGTAGCATCATAGATCTCATAGCCAAACCAACGCCCCCCCAAAGATGCTATCTCAAATGGCTTGAAAATTCTACTCACTACAATACCATTAACACTAATTTTCCATCGGAAACCTCTATTGATAGGTTCGTTTGAACTTACCTTAATACCAAGCAAAACTTTGCCTGTTCTCGCTCCTTTTACCCGATGCCGCTTTATTCCCACGTTGATAACATGTCTTCCCCCAGTATCCCGTGGGAACTCTATACCTACTGGCACCGTCTCGTATTGTATATCACCGCGATGTGCCCCTTTACTATAGACTTTTAGCGCCAAGGTTTCCACCGCTTTGACCCTATAAAACCATTCTAGTAGAACCATGTGTTATAATAGTGGTGTTCCGGTACCATAAACAATGGATTTGTATAAGACTCGCAAACATATGATAATGGACATTTGCCTCTAGATTTACATTGAGGAAGCTCTCTTTTACAGATTTTCCTGCCAAAACTCCAAAGAAAATCATCTAATAGGAATGGGTCTATCCCTGACTTCTGTGAGACCAGCTTAAAAGCTATCCTGACGGTATAGCGCAAGAGAACATCTTCCTCAAACGAGAATTCCACACCACCAGCAATTTTTTCTAGAAGCGCATCATCTAGCTCCACAATACGCCATCTTAGGGCGAGTCTTGTAACGTGGTTATCGACCGGAACCTCTTTATTCCACGGATCAACTATATCTAACACACGCCGCCGTTCCAAAAATTTTGCCAATAGAAACGCCTTCTTTTCTACGGGGTCCTGATAAGCGGTGAACACCTTCATCCGTTCTATAAATCCCGAGCCAGTATCACGTAAGCGTCCACGGGATCTAAGTATTATATTATAGGGCTCGCAATCGTATAGTCTACATATCTTTTCGCCCAAATCTCGCAATAACTTCATCCTCAACTCTAAATCCACAGGTTTAGGCACATTAAACTCCTTAGGCGATAACCATCGTTCCACGTCCTCTTTAGACATACTAGCCAAGCGTTGAGCATCGAAAAAGTCGGGTTCCTCTTCTAACATTCTCATTCCTAACCTATAAAGAAGATCGGCTCCATGGTATAGCTTACCATTTATCCTTGCCTCATATGGTCTACCTGGCCTACTTAATCTATGATCCATAGCTACAAGTACGATAAAATATGACGCCAAAACACTCTTGTCGGCTCCCTTCGGGGGATAATACCTAGGATCCGTAAAGTCATCAGTAGGTGTTTTTCGGATTAGGTCTTTCAAAAGTTTCGATATTCTCTCAATATTATTTATCGATATTTTCATTATTCACCACCTAAATAATTATATTTTTATATTAAATAGATAGTATGTACTTTGCCATGTTTGTGGAAAAAGATCTTTCTTCTAGTAATTGTTTTAAATAGAAGGAGTTGGCTGGAGACGATAGCGTAATCCCACACTTTACTATAAAGTGGTACCACGGTTACTAACCATTCCACTGGATCTAGAGGAGTATATCTTATCTCAAAAGACGAAAGAACGTCCTTCCATAGAGACGAAATTCTAATTCGACCATCTTCTTTTGGATGGTCACCACGTAAGCGGTTATCAAACCTATTGATTACCGATTTTCCACTAGGACGTTTCTGCGAGCCTAAAGGGTATTCAGAAATAGTTATTTTTGGCACATCGAGGTATATCTCTCTATTGGAAAACGCTACTTCCCAGTCTCGCCCAGAAATAACTATGTCTCCATCGTCTACTCCAAGTCTTACATATCCTTTCCACCATTTTAGTAGTACCGCATCCTTCATCTCAGATGCTCACCAACCGCGAACCAGTTTCCACTGTTAGTTTGGAAACCGGGGCTCCTATTAGATTTATGAACTATTCAAACCCGGCCATCTACATGTTGGTACTTAAAGATGCTTGGAAGCATGGAACCTTAATTGATGTTTAGAGGATGGAGAAGATGGAGTGGGATGTACTGATAATACGATACTCGGAGATAGCAGTTAAAGGTAGACATGCTAGAAGTACTATGACTTGGAACTTGAAAAATAACATACGGATAGCGTTAGAACGAGAAGGCATCGAGCATGTAATAGAAGCAGCACCAGGTAGGATATATGTAAAGACAGTTAAAAAGGAAGAAATGATAAATGCAACTACTATACTAAAACGCGTGTTTGGCCTGAAAAGCATCTCCCCTTCCCGTGTCTATCTACTCGAACCAAACCTTGAAGCCACTCTAGAAACAATAATAGACGAATTCATTCATAGGATAAAAGGGGCGAGTTTCAGGATAAGAGCTCGTCGGATAGGTAAACACGATTTTACTAGTAAGGATGTTGAAAGAATTGCAGGCGCTAAAGTACTGGAACGTAGACCTGACCTCAATGTTAACCTGGAGGATCCCGATTATACTCTATGGGTAGAAGTACGGGGAGAAGAACTCTATGTATACGATATGATCATCCACGGGCCAGGTGGTTTGCCAATAGGTTCTAGCGGTAAGTCTCTTGTGTTATTTAGTGGCGGCTTTGATTCTACAGTAGCTTCGTGGTACATATTACATCGGGGAGCCAAAGTAGATCTAATCTATTATGATATCGGTGATGAAGAAAACTTCGAAATAGCAAAACAAGCAGCGGAGAACCTCTATAACCACTACGTAATGGGAGCTTACAGCCTATCCCTTATCAGGGTATGGTTCCACGCGGTGTCAGAGAAACTAGCATCTCAGCTAAACCCGTCATATGCTACGTTGATACTTCGTAGGTTTATGTTGGAACACGCGGCCCGGTACGCCCTAAGCAACGGATACCATAATATTGGAACCGGTGAAAGCCTTGCCCAGGTCTCTTCTCAAACAGCACAAAGCCTTTTAATGATAGGAGCCAATCTACCGCTCCCCGTCTTACGTCCTCTGATAGGATTCGACAAAGACGATATAGTAAGAAAAGCCGCAGAGATAGGTGTCTATGATATCGTATCACATCAACGAGAGTTTTGTGCCCAACGTAGAAGACGCCCCACACCAAAGCCGAATCCCAGAACGTATGAGAAAGAGTTGCTAAAGGCGAGGCAGCTAGCTGAGATCCTTGTAAAAAAGGCGCCAATTAAGAGATACGTTATCAGCTAGGCTGGGGTCGGAGATCGAGGGCGTCAGCATTGCCGTCCGCCGGGAACAATGGACGGTTTAGCACACCCATCTACGTCATCCCCCATCCTTAACTAATCTTTTACCAATCGTTAAATGTTCACCACCGTCAACAATTATCTCCTGTCCTGCAATTAGCGTTTCGACGCGCTTACAAGTTCTTATGAGGTCAAAGAGATCGACCAGCCCAGCCCGGTAGAGGGGGAGGTCATTGAAGTTGTATACAGTTATCATGGCTGGAGTGTTCTTTGTGATACCCCATTTCATCCCCTCTAAAGCATACGCTGTCTGGGTTGCAGAGAACAGCTCTAACGGTTTCAGGGCACAAACGCTATAGGAGAAACGTTTAGTAAACATGGGAGCTATATGGTTTCTATAAATCATTAGTTCTTCTAGCTTATCGATATAAATTCTATGTTCATCGTATTCAACTGATGGTTCTATCCTCGAAACGGCTATACATCTCCCGGATTTACACCCGATAGGCACAATTTTTACTTTACTCGTTTTAGCTGCTTCTAGCACAATGCTTGGCTCGATAGTTTCTACACCCACAACTGCCACGCCATGCAGGCTTAATTCGTAAAGTACGGTGTACAGTGATTGTAGTAGGGTTTCCCGATCCGTTTTTTCGATAAGCTTTATACGCTTCTCAAAGGTTCCCCGCTCAGCCGGATGGATGTGATACAGTAAAGCATCGGTGTAAGGTATCCCGTATGCTGGTGCTATAACCCTGTTTTCGCCCCCCAGAACCAATGTTGCGTATTCATAATCTTGGGGTACAGGCTCTTCACCATAATCTTCTATAACCCCATTCTTTATATAGATATATGCATTCTTGATGAATCTGGTTTTATCGAGTAACAGTAACGAACCACGTATTAGTATATCGTAACCTTCCAACGGCCGACACCCCACTCTAAAATATAATCGCTGGTTGGGAAGGTTAAAAACTAGGGAGATATGGCTGAGTAGTGTAAAGGACGGGTTGAGAACTATGCAACATGAAATAGTGGGTGTGAAACGAGACGCATACGTACCTGACTTGGAGTCGATAATAAGTGGTAAACTCCAGCGATTTCTCCGTGATAGACCAGGCTCTCTCGTCATTATTCACATAGTCGTAATTGAACATCTAACACGGGAAGCCAGGAAAGGAAGTAGCAGAGCTATTGCAGGTTTGAAAGAGTTAAGCGAATTGAACAACCTTGCAGATAAAGGTATCATCGAGATAAACTTCTCCTCAGAAGGATATCGCTATAACCTCGACTTAACGCCGGATCTGGTAAATCTGTATTCCCGCCAACTGGCCCGCGGTACTGGAGCAGTTTTCGTAGCAAGCGATCAATACGAGTTTCTAGCTGCTAAATCACTTGGACTCAGAGCTGTTAACCTTTCTGGCGAGAAGTCAGAGGAACCGGTAGCACTAAAATTCTTCGACAAGGAGACGATGAGCATTCATCTCAAAGAAGGCGTACCACCTATAGCTAAGAAGGGACATCCGGGAGATTGGAGGTTTGTCGAACTAACCGATACCCCCTTAGAAAGAGTGGAGATCGAAGAGTATGCAAGACAATTAATCGAAGCGGCGGCAGCGGATCCCAACTCCTTTATAGAAATAGACAGGGAAGGCTCGACAATAGTCCAGTATAAGGATTATAGGACAGTAATAACTAGGCCTCCTCTAAGCGAGGGTTGGGAAATTACGATAGTACGTCCCCTAGTCAAACTCAGCCTGTACGACTATAATTTACATCCCAAACTGATCGAGCGTTTTAATGCAAAAGCAGAAGGTGTATTGATAGCAGGCGCTCCAGGCATGGGTAAAACAACGTTTGCCCAGGCTTTAGCCGAATATTATATGTCACAGGGCAAGATAGTCAAAACAATAGAGTCACCCCGAGACATGAGGCTTTCCCCAAGAATAACACAATATTCAAAAAGCTATGCTACTGTCGGGGAGCTTCACGATATACTTTTACTAAGCCGTCCTGACTATACTGTGTTTGACGAGCTACGAAACGATGAGGACTTTAAGTTATACGTTGACTTACGGTTGGCAGGTATCGGAATGATAGGTGTGACCCACGCCACTACGCCCATCGATGCAGTTCAACGTTTCTTAAAACGTGTTGAGCTAGGCATGATACCTAGCATAATTGACACGGTAATCTTCATAGACAGAGGTATGGTAGGTAAAGTTTATGAGTTGCGCATGACGGTTAAACTCCCCTCCGGGCTGAGAGAAGCTGATCTATCAAGACCTGTGGTTGAGGTTAGAGATTACCTTACAGGCGAGTTAGAATATGAGATCTATACATTCGGCGAACAAACAATGGTCGTACCCGTTAGACGGAGGAGGGATACTAGTGGCATAGAGGCTAAGATAACGGCTTACATATCCAAACTTATGCCAGAGGCGGATATAGAGTTCCGGGGGTCGAGGGTGTTTTTGCGGATACCACGTACAAGCCAAAAAGGATTACCTAAGAAGATCAAGAGGATAAGGAAAATGGTTGAAAAACACGGATACGATCTAAACGTGTCATTGATATAGTGAGAGACGGGGGACGATGGTGGACAGAAGAAAGGCTAAGAGAAGCGCTCGAAGCAAAGGATTTCACTACGAACGTGTTCTAGCACGTAAATTATGGTCCAAAGGATTTGCAGTGGTAAGAGGTCCGGGTAGCGGGGGCGGTTCTTCGGAGATCGTACAACCAGATCTGATAGCATTAAAGAATGGGCATATCTTTGCTTTCGAAATAAAGGTTAGATGGAAACGAACTACCATATATCTAGAAAAAGAAAAAATCGAAAGACTAAAAGAATTCGCGAGACGCGCCAAGGGAAGAGCCTTTATAGCGGTCAAGATAGTGGACAAAACCGACTGGCGTTTCCTCCCAGTAGAAACTATCGAGAACACCAAAAAAGGCAACTACAAGATAACACCTGTTAACATGTTGAAGGGATTAACGATCGACGAGCTCAACACGTTAACACAACCTGTGAAAAAACTAGACGAATACATGGATATAGACTAATTAGGTAGAACATAACTACAAAAATAAGACTTAACGATGCCTATTTATGTGTTCTACACTGTTACAATCAAATTAGGAAACAGACTGGAGGATGACCTATGGCCGGCGAAGCAGCAGGAGCATATGATGTGGCACTCTTATTCGCGACACTCATTGTATTAGCATTCCTCGCAAGTGCTATCAAAATAGTAAAGGAATACGAACGTGCAGTAATTTTCCGTCTTGGACGCATAGTCGGCGCAAAAGGACCGGGGCTATTTTTCATTGTACCATTCATAGATAAGATGGTAAAGGTCGATCTTAGGATAACGGTCGTTGATGTTCCAGAGCAGAAGATTATTACGAAAGATAACGTAACCGTAGGTGTCGACGCTGTAGTTTATTATAAAGTAATGGATCCCGTTTCGGCCGTACTAAAAATAGAGAATTACAACTATGCAGTATTAATGCTAGCACAGACCACGCTAAGAGACGTGATAGGACAGGTCGACCTAGATGATCTGCTAACTAATCGTGAGAAGATCAATATAGAACTACAAAAGATTTTGGACGAGTTAACCGATCCTTGGGGGATCAAAGTAACACAGGTTACAATCAAGGAGGTTAAGCTACCCGAATCAATGCTTAGAGCAATGGCCAAGCAGGCTGAGGCAGAGAGGTGGAGAAGGGCTAAGATAATTGAGGCGGAGGGTGAGAGACAGGCGGCGGCGATAATGGCCGAGGCGGCAGATTATTATTCGAAACACCCGGTCGCCTTGAGGCTTAGAGAGCTTCAAACTCTTTTTGAGATAGCTAAGGAGAAGAACTTAATCGTGGTAACACCTCAGTACATATCTTCGCTTGACGCGCTTTCAGCATCCCTTGGCGTTATGCAAAGAAAGGGTGCTATGGGTTGAATGGAGAGTCGAAAACATTACTGATACCACTTTTTCTATTATTAATCATTTTAACTCAGATAACCATAAGTGCTGCCCAAGAACCACCATCCACGAATACCGTGTATAGGGAGAATATGAAATTAGTAGATAAGGCTGTTGTAATACGTGTTGAAGGGATAATCGACGATGCTACACTAGACTATGTGAAAAGCGCCATACGTTATGCTGAGGAACAAAATGCGCTTTTAATCATAGAATTGAATACTCCAGGAGGATTGCTTGACTCGGCCATGGAAATAGTGATCGCTATTGATAAAGCCAGCATTCCCGTTGCAGGACTAGTTGTCGACAAGTGGGCAGAAAGCGCGGGAACCCTAATACTGGTCTCAACACACATAGCGTCCATGCAACCTTACACGCAGATTGGCTCAATGCAGCCCATAGCTTATGACCCGGTTTCCGGTTCTTACGAACCAGTAAATGATAGCAAGATAATTAATCCCATACTCAAGTTCTTGGACGAGCACGCCGCATCGAAGGGGAGAAATAAAACAGCTTTGCACTTATTTGTTACTGAAAACCTGAATTTAGGTCCTCAAGAAGCTTTGAAATACAATGTTATAGAATACATAGCAACCGATGCCAATGACCTGGTAAGACAAGTTAATGGGACAACGATAGAATTACCTTCTGGATGGATAGTGAAGATAAGTGTTCCTCTCGATTTTACAATAACTCGTTATCAGCCCGGTCTACGATATTATATAGCTCACACTTTGTCTGATCCCACGCTTTCAGGACTCCTGTTATCCATAGGTATGCTTATCATAATATTTGCTATATTATCTGGGCATCTGCACTCGTTGGGGTTGGGTGCTCTTTTATTATTACTAGGGCTCCTAGGTTCAGGATACAGTATTAGCACCACAGCATTGATACTTCTTCTCCTCGGCGCATTGTTGCTTGGTATAGAAGTTTTTACTCCGGGTTTCGGAATAATTGGTGGGACAGGGATAGTGATGTTGGTACTGGGCCTCATACTAATACCTACGTCAGGCGAGTTTGGAATTACACAATCGTATGCTAATACGATGCTCTTCATAGCATATGCAGTTGGTATCGTATTGGCTCTTATATTCGCCTTCATAATCTATAAGGTACTCAGGATAAGGAGAAAAACTAGGTTTGAATGGAAGGTAGTTGGGAAGACAGGGAGAGCTTCGACCGATATCGAGCCTGGAAACGAAGGTTTCGTGGTGGTAGATGGAGAATACTGGAAAGCGACTTCAAAAAGGTTGATTAAGAAAGGTGAGAAGATCGTAGTAATAGAGCAAAAAGGCTTATTCCTTGTAGTCGATAAAGCTGAAGATACCGAATAACTTGTCTACAATACTCTTATTCCCTTTCGGTAGCCTTAGAAACCATATAGATATCTTCAGGTTTTACTATTTCTCCGTTTTCTAGGACGATGTGTTTTACCGGCCCTAGGAGAACTCCTTTAGAGTCGTATACGTATATCTTATCCTGTTTTTCATGCACTGTTTTTATATGTCTTCCACTACAAAATGGCGGTGTCTCTGTAAGTCCGCAACCACAGAAAGTTACACTAACACCATATACGTCTGCCTGATAGGGCCTGTCAGATTTGTAAATGACTAAACGCGATTTTACCACCCCGAAACGGATTTTAGGAAAAAAGAAGGTTGTTTGGTGTTAGGCTTTCAGGAACTTAGCTATGAAAGGACTCTCACCCGGAGCTCTACGCCTGAAATGACCGCTGGGTTTACCGGTTAATAGTTCTTCGAACCATGCTTCATGCTCGACTTCCTCATGGAGTATAGCTAATGCTAGATCTTGTGTTCGGTAGTCCTTGCCGTGCACATAATCAAGTATCTCAGTGTAAACTCCTACTGCACATCTCTCCGCCTCAAGAAGTACTTTGAGCAAGTTCTCTATGGTAGGATTTTCTGGTAGCTTGGCGTCGGGGCACGCTGCCAGGTCTGCGAACTCTTTGATGTCGTTGGGAAGCTCGCCGCCTAACTCGTAGATTCTTACTGCTAGTGCTTCAAAGTGGTTTCTGTCTTCTATTCGTGCGTCTTCGACTATTTCTTTGATGCTTTCTCCCTCGAGCCCGGTTGTGTGCATTCTCAATATGGTGTAGTAGTAATATGTTGTGAACTCTGCTGCGGCTGCTCTTATCAGCATATCGAGCAGTTTTTCCACGTCTATACCTCTTTTTTCTATTAGTTCAACATTTCTTCTAGCCATGTTTTTCACCTCTAGAATATGAGGAGATGTACGGTTTATGTGTCGAGGAATTATTTCTGCTATGATAGTATCTATATGTCTTTTTGTTATAAACATTGTGTATATACATTTTTATTTCTCTATTAAAATAAAACGCAGCCGCATAAGATCTTCCTTCATATCACCTATAAGAGAATAGATAGCCATGAGCTGGCCAGGTTTTATCTCATTTTCTAGCTCGCTAGCCAATCTAGTTATCCTTGTTTCGAGGTATTCTAGTCTTGCATAAACTCTATCAGCCACTGTAACAGCGTCTTCCATTATTTTTCACCCTTATCCTCTCCGGCTAATGACTCGATAATTCTTAATGTAACCTGGGTAAGTATGTTTTTCATGAGAGCATATTTTTTCTTCCACTCTTCTTCTTGGACGAGTTTCAACGGGTCGATATCGCTCAATCTACCCTCTACTAACAGGATAGATACAGTTTTTACGGGTTTCTCATATGCGGATGCAAACAATGTAGCGGTATCTGAGTCAACGGCTACTACAGCTGGATGTTTAATGATTTCGGATATCTTGTTATTAGAGTTGATATACTTCGATGACATATATGAGATGGAAGCCACGATTCCCGAGGTTACTTGGGGGCTGCCGTGGGGTTTCTTGTAGCTAAGTGTTTGTTGGGTTGGCTTGATCTCTATGGAGCCTATGTCATTAATCATTCTCGTATACAGGTCATAATCTGGTAGAGCGGGTAGCTCTACGGGTGCAAAGAAATCGGAGACCCGTTCTAACCTAACAGCAGCTTTGGGCACTAAGATTTCTCCTATTGATAACGAATGAGAGACCGAGTATGCTGTTCCGATCTTAATTACGGTTCGAGACCCCGCTATGGCCGACTCTTCTATTATAGATGCAGTTATTTGTGGAAGTTGAGGTGCACTGACTAGTGCTATTTCTTTACCGGAATGTTCGGCGATCTTAAGCTCTATGAATCCGTGGACAGGGTATTGTCTAGATATTTTCAGTTGTCTGGAAACCTCGTTAAATGCATCTCTATTACCGATCACCAGTAGGAGTTCTGGCATGGCCCTTGGGAACCCCGTGCTTCGAAACACAGTCATAGCCGCTCCCCACTCACTTGGTTGTATAGACTGCTATGGGGGGTATAACGGTTTCTGTTTTTGGAACTAATTCCATGTAATGATCTACCTTAGCCGCAAGCAAAGGCGGGGGGTATTCTTATATTTTGCTATAATACTCTAAAATATCTTCTATCTTGAGGTGATACAATGTGGGTGTCTCAACCCAGTTCGAGGAACTGGTTAAGCTGGAGAGGAGGCAGGAGGAAAACTATCGGGTCATCGGCCGGCATATCTACGGGAATCTCATAGGATGCCCTAGCGAATTATTAGCAGATGAAGGATACCTAAGAGACTTAGTGGTTGAAGCCGCTGAGAAAGGAAATATGACACTATTAGATGTAAAAACATGGAAAATAGGTATGGGAGTGTCTGTTGTAGCAGTAATATTAGAGAGTCATATAACGATACATACATGGCCGGAATACGGCTATGCAACACTAGACGTATATTCCTGTGGCTCACATACGGACCCCTACAAGGCTTTCCGATACATCGTTTCAAAATTGAAACCGAAAAAAGTGGTCATGGGAAAGGCCGATCGTTCTCTCCAATAAAACATCTCTCCTTTTGTTTTTCAAACGATTCCAAGGAAGATTTTCAATATATGGATGGTTATAATCGCTGCCACCCCGGCCCCGGTAAATCGTGCTACAGACAATAAAATGGAGTCACCACTACCACTTGCCACATAAACTCCGAGGAAGCTCATCGCGATTAGTGCTATACCGGTAGATACTAGATATGCGGTGTAAATACCTATTATGCCGACATGAGCTATAATGAATGGTATCGCGACGAGTATAGGTAAAATAATGGCCCCAAACCCGCTCCACAACGCTACATAAACTGGTATTAGTTTTGCCGCCCGGTAGTGAATACTCTCTTTTGGAATCTCACTTAGCAACTGTTCCCTGAGGTGTTCAAGTTCCCGAAGACGTTCCGCACGTTCGGAGAGATACACCCCCAACATTGCACTGAAAAAACCCATTGCTATACTAGCACCTATAATGCTTAACGCCAAACCCAAGGGATCCGCGTCTCCCTTGTACCCACCTGTAGAAACTCCGAGAGCCGCTAGTAGACTGTCGAACGTGTTTGTAACGAACATACGCCTAGCGATTGATTTTATCTCGCCGTTCTCATCTATTTCCCTTATTGCAGAGAATAATTTCCGCCCCAACCCGGTGCTACCCCTATAACACCCAGATGACACCACGTTCTAAGGGTTTAGCTTTTTCCCATACAAAAAGTATAACGGTGGAAAGAAATGTCGATCTCGGTTGAAGCCAAGCCACCGAGCATTAGCGATGAAGGATACATAAAAACCACGGTTGCCCTGATCGACAAAAGCGGAAAACCCATCGAAGACGTAGACCTAAACGGTGGTGCCCCCGAAAAAGAGCAAGTATACACGACGGCCGTCAAACTCTACCTCTCAGCCTCCGTGCCAAATTCCTACGGGGATGTTGAGGAGATAATAGTGGTCTACAGTAAAGGAGCGCTAAAAATACTGGTTGACGAGGAGCTTATACGGGTAGCAGCATCTACGGGCCATGTGATTCTAATGTAACCTACCAATTAAAAGTCGTATTGTATATTTTTATTCAGGAGCATATGCTATACACTCAACCTCCAAGTCAACATCGAGAGGAAGTTTAGACGCTTCTATGACAACTCTAGCAGGAGGTAATGTGTTTCCAAAATAATCTGAGTACACCTTGTTGAACACGCCAAATTTACCCACATCTTTCAAGTAAACCCGAACCTGTAAGATAGTGTCAATATCACCGCCGCCAGCCTTCACAATTTCAATCATATTGGACAACGCCTGCCGTGCAGCTGCCTCGAAAGGTTCTCTTATAATTTCACCGGTTTCAGGGTTAATCGGGATCTGCCCTGATACGAAGATTAGATTACCAAGTTTTATACCTTGAGAATATGGCCCTACAGGCTTGGGAGCCTTATCGGTGAATATGCCCTCTTTCAAAGCCGTTCACCACATAGAAACTGTTTAGATTGGTGGGCCCGCGGGGATTCGAACCCCGGACCACCCGGTTATGATTCCCGAGGCAGGGCGACCCGGCCTCTGCCCTGCCGGGCGCTCTACCGGGCTGAGCTACGGGCCCGGGCCATTAGTTGCCCTACGTACTCATCATATTCGAACGCGTTTTTAAGGGTTACTTCCAAGAACTGAGATAGTTAATCTGCTCTTTAGTGAGTTCATCGATTTCTATGCCCATGCTTGAAAGTTTTTCTCTGGCTACTTCTTCATCGAGTTCTTTTGGTTGATTGTAAACTTTAGGCTGTAGTTTACCCCTATTCTTGTACAAGTAGAGTACTGCTAGTGCTTGGTTAGCGAAGCTCATGTCCATAACTTCGCTTGGATGTCCTTCTGCTGCAACTAGATTTACTAGGCGTCCCTCCGCGAGTAGATACACTCTTTTTCCGTTTGGAAGAGTGTATTCTACATTATATTTTCTAATGACTCTTTTCGAGGTGGAGACCTGCTCCAGACCTTCTACATCGATTTCTACATTGAAGTGACCGGAATTTGCGAGTATCGCCCCGTCTTTCATCTTCATAATATGCTCTACTCTGATTACATGGTAATTGCCAGTTGCGGTTACGAATATATCTCCCAGTTCTGCCGCTTTTTCCATGCTGGTCACGTAGAACCCATCCATTACAGCTTCTAGGGCCCGGATCGGGTTAACTTCCGTTACAATTACTCTAGCTCCCATACCACGCATTCTAATGGCTATACCTCTGCCTACCCATCCGTAACCCGCGACAACCACAGTTTTCCCCGACAGTAGCACGTTCGTTGCACGGAGTATCCCATCAACAGTACTTTGCCCTGTTCCATAGCGATTGTCAAACAAATGTTTCGTCAGGGCGTTATTCACTGCTATAACCGGATACCTTAGTTTTTCAGCGTTTTCCAACGCATAAAGCCTGTACACACCAGTAGTGGTCTCTTCAGTGCCTCCAACTATTCTATCGGCAAGATAGGTCTTTTCATCGTGTATAAGCACATGAAGATCTCCACCATCATCCATAACTATGTCAGGTTCGGCTTCTGCTACCCATCTTATACAACCGAAGTATTCATCCTTGTTCTGCCCTCTCCACGCGCAAACATTAATTCCCTCCTTGTAAAGGGCTGCCGCTACATCGTCTTGAGTCGAGAGAGGATTGCTTCCAGCAAGCCATACCTCTGCCCCCATCCGGTAGAGCGATCTAACGAGGATACCAGTTTCCTTGGTGACATGCAAGACCGCGCCAACCCGGACTCCTTCCAACGCTTTACCATGTTTTTCCGCAACCTTTAGAACCACCGGCATATGTCGAGCAGCCCATTCTAGTTTAAGCTCTCCCTGACTCCAAAGTTCTGGAGATGCTATCTTACCGGAAACCATATCAACCCACCTCGATCGAATCACTTTTATACAATATGTTAGAGCCCCCCGGGCAAGCTAATATGTATAATCTGTTGCCCAGGTAGTAACCAGGTATGGAGGTGTGTATTTGCAGTGGGTAGGAGGAAAAGGAGGAAAAGACCTACAACTACAAGAAAACTTTCAATGCCCAAGGTATACCAATGCCCTCGATGTGGTCATGAGACATTAAGTATAAGCTTCAAGAAAATACCAGACAATCCATTCTATAAACTTGCAATAGTAAAATGTGGAACCTGTAAACTATACCTAGAACTTGAGGTTCCAGAATTCTATAAAACATTAGATGTCTATGGCAAGGTTGTAGATCTTGCTGTGGAGGGTAAACTTGATGAGGCGGGAGAACCTCTTTCGGAAGATGAAGAATAAGGCCCCTCTTCATCTAAGCCTCGTAGATCCTGGGGCCCTCGATTATGACCAGACCCTAGAACGTGCGCTTGCAGCGGCTCAGGCCGGCACCGACGCGATACTAGTCGGAGGTTCGACTAATATTATTCCGGAAGTACTGGACAACCTGGTTTTGGATATCAAGAGGGAAACTGGGCTCCCAGTAATCCTTTTCCCTGGAAATATAAACGGGCTCTCAAGAAATGCAGATGCCGTATTATTCCTCTCACTCCTTAATAGTCTAGATCCCTACTACATTTCGGGCGTACAGGTTCAGGCTGCCCCGATAGTGTTGAGGATGGGAATAGAGGTAATCCCCACAGCATACATAATAATAGGATATGGCGGTGCTGTAGGGCATGTTGGACGAGCTCACATTATTCCATGGGAGAAACCATCTCTTGTAGCATCATATGCCTTGGCAGGGATAATGATGGGGATGAAAGCAGTCTACCTAGAGGCTGGTTCTGGTTCCCCTCGACCAATATCGTCGGAAGCGGTGAAAATGACACGTTTGCTTCTAGAGTCTTATACAGATGATTTCCTCCTAATAGTTGGAGGCGGTATACGGGATGCCGAGACTGCTAGGTCGATCATAGAGGCTGGCGCTGATGCTATAGTCACCGGTACAATACTCGAAGAAAATGTTGATAGAGCTGTTGAAATAGTTAATGCGGTAAAAAGTAGGTAGGGTTTAAATTATTAGGTTCACGCGGTTTTCTTTACTTTCTTCGCGATTTCTTTAACACGTTCCTCTGCTATCTTTGCTCTACGCACGATCTCTCTAAGTATGTCATATTTTGAGATAACACCGATAACGCGTTCGTTATCGACGACCGGTACGCCATCCACGTTGTTCTTCTCCATTACTTGATAGGCCTTGTAGAGAGTGTCAGTTGGCTTTACTGAGTCATGTATTTTAGCGGTGGCATCGATGGCTAGCAATGGAGTTACCCTGACATAACGTCCGAACTTTGCTGCCCCCCTCACCAGTTTCCTTACCCATATCAGCCTTCTACTTTTTCTACCAGTTCTAGCGTTTTCGTAAGCTACAAATGGTAGTCTATTCGCCGATACCACTCCTATTATCTTATTAGCATCAGCGACTGTTATAGCATCTAACATGTAGGTTTTCATTTTTGATATTACATGGGCTAAAGTATGATGCGGGTGAACAATTCCAATCCCTGCAGGCGTCATCACGTTTTCTACTAACAATTCTAAACCAGCTTTCTCCACGAAAACCTTTACTAAACTCTCTTTGGTGACGAAGCCCATTATTTCATCGTTTTCATCCACTACTATGGCCACGTCGCTGCCCGTGTTAAACATTTCTAGGGCAACCTTTTCTATAGGGTCGTCCATTTTGACTTTAGGCGGGTTTCTTGTCATGACATAGTCTATAAAGAACTTGTCATACACCCTACGTTTCCAGTAAGGACCCTTGGTTCCAATGGCTTTTAGCATATTCCACTTTGACACTACGCCGACAATGCTACCGTTTTGGCCCGTAACTATAACATAGTTGCTCCTTGTTCTCAACATTACTTTCCTAGCATGCTCTACTGTATCATCTATACTGATAGCCGGCAACTCTGGTACTACAGCATCCTTAACAGTTAGCCCAATTTCTCTAGGCACCTCTACTGTTGGCTTCTCAAGTACTTGTTCAATTAGCTGTTTCTCGCTAACATAGACAACTCTCTCCTCCTCACTGACATGTTTGACAACGACCACAGGCTTCACGGGCTTCCTCCCTGGCTTCACACCCTCAATGTACGCCCTTGCTACATCTGCTTGGGTCACTATACCAACGACGTGCCCAGCCTTATCTATGACAGGCACAACGTCAACGTCGTTTTCTACCATAAACCTTGCCACATGCTCTAACGGAGTTTCCGGTGTAGCCACTACGACTCCACGAGTCATGATGGTTTTTATCTTAGCTGGCGTAGATAGTTTTGTTTCAGCTTCTCTGTGGAATCGCCAACGCCCGCTATCAACGAGGTTTTTTATAGTTATCAATCCTACAGGCACAGGATTTTCTTTTGACCGAACTACTACGATGCCTGGCAACCCTTTAAGCACAAGCCGGCTCCACGCTTTAGTTACCTTTTCGTCAGGGGTCATCAGCATCAAATCGAGGTTTTCTACTGTCATAACATCCGCAACACTCCTTGCTTTCGGTTCGAATCCTTCTTCCATGAACTTTTCTATTAGATCCCTGAATGAGAACACCCCTTCTAACCGCTCATGTACTGGATCGGATACCACAGGTGCTTCCCAAACCCTCTGCTCAGTCATAATACGGTATGCAGTATCCACGTCCATCTCAGGTAATAACACGGGGTTGCTCCTAGCGACATCGACTGTTCTCAAAGCACTCTTCGCGCTCGTTACAATGACTGTTTCTCTACGTGTTATAAAACCTGATACACGACCATTCTCATCTATTATAGGTAGTATCCTCTCACCACTACGTCTTAGCAGGGCCCTTGCAGTTGTAATACTGGTCTCTTTTCTTAGGACGGACGAGGGTTTCCGGCTTACGTCTCGAACCTTTAACATTCTACTATGTCACCTCCTTATCCCAGAATATGTTACTATTTTCGTCAAAGCAAAAATATTATTAGCCAGAAGTCTGGGGGGTCTGTCGTAGAACCCGCCAGTCTTTTTATGTCTATTTTAAGTATGGACGGCGGAAAAGTGATAATCCCCTGTTACAAAAAGAACTCTTTAGGGGGATCCGAACCGAGGAACAGCGTAAAAACCTATGCTGAACCAGGATAACAGTGGATCGATTTCAAGGGAATCCACAGTGATGGATGCAGAGGGAAGTGCCATGACGTTTCAAAGCGAAGTAGGCGTTATCTGTCCCCGTTGCAAGAACGTTATGGTATATCAGATGGAAACCGAGATCAACGGTAACGAAAAAACGTTGAGAAGATACTATCGCTGCCCAGTATGTGGATATCGTATAAATGATATGTCAGCATTGTCTCATAACGGAGATGGTAGGGTGAAAATAATAGTGAAGTGGATGCGAGAATGGAACAATCACAAAGATAGAACACTAGCAGTGATATATAGGGGAAGAATAGGATACTTGAAAACCTAATTTTCCACATATTTCTTTTTAAACGACTCCTCGACGTCCACTCCCAGAATATTTGCTACACTCAAAAGCCAAGCGAAAACATCGGCTATCTCCTCCTCTAACTCGTTTATCCCGCCTTTAAGTAGAGCTTCAGCTAGTTCACCCACTTCTTCTATCATCCAAGTGAACGTTTTGTAGAGTCCCCGTTCTCTGTCACGCTCATAATAACGTCTTTTGATAAGCAACTGGGCTTCACGTATATCCATACCATGCCACCAATCATCCTTTCTGATATCATTAGCCTATATTCATTGCCTGTAAAACGCTACACATATTTAGATGGTCAAAGATAGAAGATACACAGAAGAATAGGCATTGGCCGGGGTGTTATAACTTGGCTAAAAAGAGCAAAGGAAAAAAGGGAAAAGGTAAATCAAAGAAACCTTCTGGTCCGATGACAGCGGCAGGACTGATATCCTTCTATGAAGAATATGAGGGACAGGTAAAAATGAGTCCGGCAGCACTTATCGCGGTTTCCATAATATTTACCGCTATAGTGATGATCGCGCGGGCCCTGTTCTAGCGCCGCTCTCACCATACTTCCCTTGCCTTTTTAGCCGCTTCTACCATGTTCCTAAGTTTTTGTCTAGCTATTTCCCGGGGCAACCTCTTTAACCCGCAGTCAGGATCAATATAGATTTTTTCTGGAGGTAATATTCCAGTCTTCATCAGTTTCTCTATATCGGATAATACCTCATTTATGCTTTCGACTTGTAGACTGTGAACATCGATTACACCGTATCCTAATTCTTTATTGAACCCGTACTCCGCCAGGAACGGCAACAGTCTAAAGTTGCTGTTTTTAAACTCTAGGTCAAGCTGGTCTACCGGTATTTCTAGCAAGTATTCCAAAATTCGCTCGATCCTACCAAAACAAACATGCATAATAGACTTAACGTCTAAACCATGGAACAGTATCTTAGCTGCTTCCTTGGCTATGTCGACATCATCCTTAAATGGTCTCGTTGATAATGCGGGCTCATCCACTTGAACATACCTTGCACCGCGTTTTACGAATCCCTCTATTTCATGGCGTAGAGCCTTTGCTAGCTCTATAACCAGCTCTCTTCTATCTCCATAATATAGGTCAAAACTCCAATCTGCCATAGTATAAGGCCCTGTAAGTATGGCTTTTACTGGTCGCCCTTGGCTTATACTAGAGGCGTAAACCCAGTCTTCAATGGCCATCGGAGATTTATACCGAATCTTTCCGGCGACCACCGGTTTTCTGAAATACACGTTGTCAAAAATCCTGACCCACTCGCCTCCCACATATCCCTCCAGCCTCTCAGCGAAATAAACAACCATGTCTTCCCTAGACTGTTCTCCATCGCTTAGTATGTCGACGCCAGCCCAGAGATAATCATTAATCACTTCCTGAATCGATTCTTGTACGAGCACATGGAATTCGTCTTCTCCCAATTCGCCTCGTTTACGTTGGCGTATAAGATCTTCTGCTTTACCCAGCTTGGGATAGCTTCCCACCACCGTGGTGGGGAACTTGTCGGGTACATAATACATGCCAGTTTTCACCCCCCAACCTTGTTTCAAGCCAGATCCCTATGAAGATACAAGGCTATACTTGCCAAGATGCCGGCCTTCTTAGCTGCATATCGGAAGGGTATAAGCTCTAACCAAGTACTTGTCGTAAGCATCAAGAATTTGAGATCCAATGATTCAACAACCTTGCGAACCTCGCCGGCAACGATTTCGGGATCCTCGCCATAAATGCTTCTTGCATCAACTACTCCCAAGCCAAGCCCACCACCCTTAACTCCATACTCGTTTATAAGCTTTCTTACAGTTTTTTTGTCATCAACCCAGTCCAGGGAAATAACGTCGACACCATCTAAACTAATTAGTTCTTGGTAAGCCTTCTCTACCGGGGCTCTGAAATAAACTGATACAATTATCTTTGAAAAACTCAAATCGCGAAGCAGAATAGAATACAGTTCTTTCAGCTCCCCTCTAAATCTACCGTATACCTCATTCTCAGAAAGACCTGGTTCATCGATCTGTAGTATGAAACGCTCGGAACTATTTACCTTCCGTAGTTCGATATTTAATGCTTCAGCTATCTTGCTGGCTAGCCAAAAATCGTCATGGCCGGTCATATTTTTCGAAAGCCCAGTAAACGTAACAGGTCCCGGTACGACTATTTTTCCTAGTTCCTGTTTATCGAGCATTCCAGCTAACATTTTTGCCTTGCGTGCTAGGAAGAATGAATACGGTTCAGGTTTTCCATGGAAAACCGGTATCCTATAGAAGAAATTATTGTCAAAATACCGTAATAGACTGGAAGGATAAACACCACGCCATGACGATGAAAAAGGCCTTAATATGTCATGCCAGTCGAATTGGCCATCTATCAATATCTTATAGTCAAAAGAATTCTGGACACCGATCACCCTGCCTAATTCCTGTAGATAGACACTCATATAGGTAGCTTCATCGATAGCACCCTCCTCAAAATCTCTTATAGCATGTCTAAACCGTCGACTCCGTGGGAATCCACCTAATAAGGAAAACTCCACATTCAAAAATATCACCTCTAAGGGCAAAATCTAGGAGTCGACGGTACTTAAAAACCAACCTTCATAACACCCTAACATAAGAACACCAACGAGTAAACTCTAAAAACCCGACTAGAACTCCGATATCATTCTTGGAGCGGCGGTAGTCTAGCCTGGACTAGGACGCCGGCCTGCCAAGCCGGAGGTCCCGGGTTCAAATCCCGGCCGCCGCACCAAACTCCTTATACTAGGGTTCATCTGATGTCTCCGTATCTGAGTGTATCTAAAACTAGGCAACAGATCGTTTTATAAAGAAGTAGGCTAAGAGATAGGATAGGTAATAATGGTTTTAGTGGGAAAGAATTGTTTAGCTGGGCAGGACTACTACGCCGCCCGCCGCTTTTATCTTCTCAACAGCACTGTGCGTGGCTTGAGGCGCGATGATTCTGTATACTTTTGTTACCTTTCCTTGTCCTCCTAGTTTGTTAAAACCTAGCTTAGAGATATCTATTGTTATAACCCCGGTTTCGTCTTTAGTTGCTATACCTTCTTTGAGTAGGTGTTCAATATTTTCTTCTATCCATCCTATATTTACTATCCTAGTTTTGGTCTTTCTCGTATAAGGAACATTAAAGCCGTGCTTGCCAAACCATGTTGGCGCATATTTTATTACCCAGGACCATCGGTGTTTATGCATTCCTGCAGCACCGTGTCCACCTTTTGCACCGTGTCCCCTATGCTGGCCTACACGCCCCCAGCTCATAGTTCGTGTGCGTCCTCGTAACTTGCGGCTTTTCTTTCTCCTCCTAACCACCATCTGGTTTCACCCCGCTAGAGCATTTTGAGGACAAGTTCTCCTATAGCCTCTCCCCTGTCTCCTAGTTCTCCACCATCACGGTAGTGGCGTTTTATGGTTTTCTTGAAACCACCGCGTGGTGGGTGAAGCCTGAAGAAGGGCTTTACTCCATATTTTTCTAGTTCGTGATATCGGAGCTCTCCCTTTAGAAGTTTCTCCGCTAGTTCGTTGATCCCACCGTAAAGCCCTAGCTTCGACGCGACCCATTCGTCAGTTATAGGCTTATCTCCCAAAAGCCTGCCCCTTCTTCGTATTAATTCTACCAGTACCTCTCTATGTTTAACGTCCAGCTTCCCGTAAGTCGTCCAGTACTCTACCTTACGCAGCATTTCTCGAATGCCGGGGAGGTCGTCAGGATATATTGATGCCGCGAATTTCTGGCGTAACCTAAGCAAGTTTAACGTGTACTCCACGTCTGGGTGAATATCAGCTTCTCCTCGTAATCTTATTATCAAAAAGACTGCCATTTCGAATCTGCACCTCCATACCTTAGAGGGTTGTCGCTTTCAGCCAATCTACCGGCGTGACGAAATAGTATGTATTTCTCAACGCATTATAGGTGGCCCTAGCAAAGTTGTACGTTGTCCTCGTTTCACCTTTTGTGCTACTCCAAACATCTCGTATACCTGCTAGCCTTAACACTACTTTCGCAGCATCACCAATAACTAAGCCGGTTCCTAGAGGCGCTGGTTTTAGTACTACCTCTACACTACCACTCTTACCTCTAACTGTATATGGTACGGAATGCGCTGTACCACATGTGCATTCCCAGCTACCACAACCTCTTCTAACAGGTATTATGTTGAGTTTAGCGTTTACTATGGCTTTTTCTATAGCCTGCCTCAACTGTCTAGCTTTACCTTTTCCTATGCCCACATAGCCATCCTCATTGCCAACAACAACTGTAGCACGGAACTTTGTAACCCTACCAGCATCAGTCATCTTTTGCACAATCTTCACGTCTATCACTTCATGTTTAAGGTCTGGAAGCAGATAATCTACTATTTCAGGCTCCAATATCGGCATGTTCCTTGCGAAGATCTCATCTATGGTAGTAATGACGCCCTCTTTTACTAGGCGTCCCACCCTTGTCCTGGGTTCCCACCCGCTTTCCTCGAAACTCATGCGCTCATCACCTCTCTCTTAGCCTTAGCGATAACTTCAACCTCTTTATAATCATCTCGTATCTTATTAGCGACCTCTTCGAAATGACTAGGCAAATCTTCTGGTACGAATCCGCGTTGGAGATACCTTGAGAATTGGCGTTGATACTTCTCAGGGTTATTTTCACTAAGCATCTTGGCATAACTTGCTATATGTTCACCCCGAATACGATCCTCCGAAGGCAAGATCGACTCGTCATGCGGGATACGTAATCCAGCATCTAAAGCACCTTTTAATGCAGCGAACACCTTTGCACCTTTTTTCGGGGCTGCGAATCCTATATCAAGTATAGCGTCATAAACACCCTTTTCGATGGCCCTATAACCTGCTAGGAGTCCCACTAGATAGGCGGCTGGAAGGTTGGATGTACCTCCTTGCCATCCATACTTTTTAACTAGTTCTCTGCTATGCGCGGCAGCCACCGTGATATCTCCTTGTGGTTCTGCCTTTATCACCTGAACCCATACATGATTTAGCGAAGTCCTTACCACGAAGCGTATCTTCCTCGACATTACCATTATGTAACGTTTCTTATAGTTGGTCTTACCTTCACGTCTACGCCTCCTCGGAACCTTATATCTCGGACCTTTACCCATTTCTATTGTTCACCTCACTTTATGCTCTCTACAATCTTATGCTCTCTAAGATACCTCTTCAAGGCCGTCAGGTTATGGAAGGCGCCTCCCTTTGCAAGCCTATAGAGTCTCCTATAGGTTCTTCTGTCGATAATCTCCTTGTCGCGGAGGTACCTCAGGAATCGCCTCATCTTCCTTATCCTGTTTATCCAGTCCCTCTTAGGATCGCCTCGAGCCGTTTTTACACCCTTTCGTTTACCATAACCTCTCCTATGTCCGCGGACCCGCTTTCTTCTACGTTCCAACCATCCACTATGACTATTGCCTTTCTTTGGCTTCACTTGGATTAGACCCTGCTTTATCAGCGCCCATACATCCTCCCTTGTGATAGCTCCCTCTATATCCTCAGTGTACTCTGGGTCTGGATCTATCCAGATCCTAGACTCACCAACACCGAGGATCTCAGCTGCGAGCCTCCTCTGTCTATCATACCTCATAGCCGAACACCCGGATTAGCTACCCTTATACCCCTCTTTTCCGCCTCTTCCAGGATGCGTAGTTTTAGCTTTAAACCTACGGCTGATGCTATTACGGCTATATCGGTCTCAGGATTGACTCTATCGAGATCCTTGAATCCTTGTATAATGACGATCCTCCTACCCGAAGGATGGAGACCGCGAATATCTTTTGGAGTCCTATAGCCAACCTTTACTATGGGCGGGTATCCCTTGACTTGAAGCCTCATTTTGTTGTCGTTGCCCTTTGGTTTTCTCCAACTCTCTTTACGTCCAAGCTTCCAGAAACGCCACGCGAGATACCTGACAAACTTCCTTTTCCTCGCCCTGATCTTCCTAATCCTAGATGGCGGGATTGTGCTCACTCCTCGATCACCTCCTTCTTATAGATATATATACCATCCATGAATTTCCTCCTATCAAAACCCTTTATCTTCGTGGCAAGCTCTATATTGGCCGCCGTCTGCCCGACGGCCTCGATGTCTATACCTTCCACAATAATGTCCTCTTTCTGGACCTTCACCTTAGCACCTTCCATTATCCTAGCTATCCTAGGTGCCCTTTCGCCAAGGAAATTAGTGATTACCACCTTGTTCCCTTCAACCTTTACTGTAATGGGGAAGTGAGAGAATATTATCTTAAGATAATATCTATACCCTTTTGTAACTCCAGTTATCATATTCCTGATATGAGCTATAATAGTACCTACTTTCGCCCTTTCCTTGGCACGTGCAAAGTAGGTTTCTGCTATTACCTTGTTATCCTCAACACGTAATTTCACAGGTTCTAGATGACCAAAATCCCTCTCCAGCCTTCCCTTGGGACCCTCGACTATTACACGGGATCCATCAATTGAAACTGTAACTCCTTCTGGGATTTCTAGCTCCCTAATTTCATGTACGCTCTTTACCATCCATCATCACCCCTACTTTTAGTAGACATATGCTAGTAGCACGCCTCCAACCTTGTTTTCTATCGCCTCTTTATGACTCATAACGCCCTTAGGGGTAGATATGATGAGTATACCTATGCTTCTACTGGGTAGGAACTTTTGTAGCCACACAGGCATCTTCTGCAAGTCCCTATAGCTTACCGAGAAACGAGGCTTTATCACACCAACGTCGTTTATCCTGCCTAGCAACTGTACCCTAAACTTACCCCATCTTCCATCATCTATATACTCGAACTCGCCGATATAGCCCTCGCGCTGCATAACTTGTAGGACAGCTTTTATCAGCTTGGAGGGAGGCATTATGACTACTTCTCTTTTACCCCTGAGAGAAGCGTTTTTTATAGACACCATTGCATTGGCAAGTGTATCTAACATAACCATTGCTTTCCCCCCTCAGCTGTACTTCTTGAAACCTAGTGTCGGCGCGATTTCTCTAAAGCACTGTCTGCAAAGGTAGAGTCCATACTTTTGGATAACCGCGTCTCTCGTACCACAACGCCTGCATTTTTGGGCTCCACGACCCATAACTTTTGGCTTAGGCGGTCTATACTTACCCATACCTTCTCACCTCACACCCATCTAACATTCAAGAGCTGGTTTAATAGGACCATCGTTTCTTCAGGCGTAACCCTATGGCGAGTTGGTATCCTACGCCTTCTCTGCCTTCTCCGCCTAACTATCCTATAGCCAGGTCGCTCGATCGTTATTACCACGTCAAGACCAAGAATACCAAGTTCTGGATCATAACGGACTCCAGGTATGGAAATGTGTTCCTCTATTCCAAAACCAACATTGCCATGTCTATCGATACTGCTCCTCTTCAGCCTCCAAGCGACCGCTTCCAGGGCCTTTTCTAAGAACTTAATGGCCCGTTCTCCCCTTAGAGTTACCATTACAGCTATGTTCTCCCCTTTCCTGACACCGAAAGCTCTGATAGTCCTTTTTGCTTTCTTATAGACCGGCTTTTGCCCCGTAATCTTTTCTAGGAATTCAGCCGCTTTGCGAAGCCTCTCACCGCTATACCCTAGACTAATGTTAACTGTGACCTTAGCTATCCTAGGCTTTTTCATTGGATGCTTTTCCCAATCTTCCAATACCCGCTGAACCGTTGAAGGATCCAACGTTACACTCATTTCCATGCACCCTCCGGCAAACTGATTTCAGGTTTTTCTTTACCGATGACAAAGATGTATTCCATACTAGTCTGGAACTGAACACCATTCACGTCTTCTAAGGTAACTACACTACGGAACTTCCTGATACCTTTCCGGTAGGATATGATTTTACCGACACGTCCAATGTTGCGTCCACCAACGATTATTGCGATATTACCAATTTCAAAGGGGTAGTATTCTAGTATCTCCTGTTTAGGTATCGACAACTTTACCGTGCCCAGCGTCTTGTAAACATCCTCCACGGGTTTAGTCGGATCCGATACCTTCACTAGAACGTTTCTTCCATCATAGAGGTTAAGCTGTATGTGACCGCCTTTTACAGTGGTTTTGTTCTCTACACGCAATAGTTTATACTCAGCTTCTTCCTCGCCTATCGGATGAAGTATCATGTGCTTTACAGGGTACGGAAGAACCCTGTAGAGATCTCCGGTGGTCCGAACCCGTATGACATCCATAAACCCAATCGGATACTTGTAGTTTTTACGTATCCTACCATCGACTTCTATGTGGCCCTCCGATATGATCTTCCTAGCCTCCCGGGCAGTATCGGCCAAACCCAGGATATCACGGACAACTACTAATAGCGGTAAACTAGCCTCTATCGGGTGAGGGCCTGGACTCGGCTTGACGGCCCATTTATATTTCTTCCTCAATATCGGCCAGTATGCCGGCGTATTTAACGCCTTTAACCTCCTGCTTCCTCCCATTCTAGCCATACGCTAACACCCCATCGGAACTCATAGCTGATACCATTTCACGGCATTTATAGTTATTCGGCCTCTCCAGCCCTTCTCCTCTCTATGATCTTCATTCTAACATCGTCGCTGGTATCAAGACTAATGATCATGACATTAGACGGGTGTATAGGGTAGAAGACCTGATCTCCACTGGCCTTCTTGATCACGACATTATCGACCTTGATCTTATATCTGCTCAAATCTACATCAACCACGGAGCCCTCGACTCCTCTAAACTGTCCTCGCATTACACGTACTTTATCTCCTTTCCGGACGGGAAGCCTCTTTACACCGTATTTTTCTCTTAACTCCCTCGATAAGGGAGCTGTCATAGCTTTATGCCTACGATGTAATGGAGCATTGAAGAACGTTTTTCTCTGTCTTCTAGGCTGTTTGCTTGACATATCTTACACCTCCACATCCTTATACTACTAGGGTAGCTATGTTTGAAAGCCTAGGGAAACGCTCGGCTGCTTCTCTGGCTATGGGACCCCTAATCTCGCTGCCACGTGGACTCCCGTCAGGGTTCACTATAACCACGGCATTGTCCTCGAACGCCACCCAGGTTCCGTCAGGCCTTCGGAAAGGCCTCTTCTGCCTTACGATGACAGCATGCACGATCTGTCTTCTCATCTTAGGCGTTCCCTTCTTAACGCTAACAATTACAATGTCCCCAACTCCGGCAAAAGGTAGTCTTCTCAGCCTACCCTTGTAACCCGGGACACCTATGATCATCACTTCCTTGGCTCCACTATTATCGGCTACCCTAACGTAGCTCCCAACCTGGAGCCCCGCATTTATAGCCCGCCGAGACGAGGGAATATTGAGCGTAGTTTTTCTAGCCATACCTTACACCCCTTGCTATTATGGTCTCTTCTTCACTCCAAGCACTACAAACTTTACGGTTTTGGATATAGGCCTAGTTTCTCCAATTACGACTATATCGCCTTCTTGAACCTCGATACACCCGGGAAGATGAGCGTGGATTTTCTTACTTCTCTTCTCGTATCGCTTAAACTTCTTTACATAGTAGAGGTATTCGTGTTTCACCACTACCATGTTCTTTGCCCTGGCCTTTACCACTTCTCCAGTAATTACTAGACCTCTAACCCTTATGTTGCCATGGTAAGGGCAGTATGGATCATCACATATCTTGCTTGGCGGCTCAACGCCAGGTATACCCACGTTCTTCACAGCTTTTTGCTTTGGCATTACCTCAAGGCACCTCCCTTAACGCGCCTACTTACCTCTTTCACCCTCTCTTCTGGTCTTAGGTTTATTAGCTCTCCGTTTACGATCCAGCTTAAATCCTTACCTCTCATAAATCTAAATACTCCATGTCTTTTTGGGACACGGACTTGTTTCCCCTTCACAGAGCGGATCACCAGCATATTTTGTGTTTCCCATACCACTTTTCCCTTAACCCCAACCAGCCCAGGGTCTGAATGTTGTACGACCTCCACGTACAACCCGATGAACTCGTGTCCGATAGACCCTTTAGAATATGATCTCTTTTTAGTCAAAGCTGAACACCAGAGCAATGAAGAACAAGTACAAAAATAAAATAATTAAAACAGTGGTAGCTGTGAACCATCTGATCCCTAATAATAAAGGCTGTTTCCCTAAAGTTACTGAGTTGTTTTCTTTAATTCTTCCATCCTGTTATAGGTTAGTATGCGTGCAATGTCTTTCCTTATAGAGCGTATCTTACCAGGATTCTCGGGTGCCCCATAACGAGCCTTACTTCTCAGCGAAATAAGCTCTAGCCGTAGCTCCTCAAGCTTCTTAAGCCTCTCTTCCTTGCTCATCTTCTTAATTTCCCACTTTTTCATAAGACTCACCCTTCAGAAACTATTTCTTCTTCTGCCTCCTTTAGAATTTCTTCTATTTCTTCTTCTGCCTTTTTCTGCTCTCTGATAGCCTCAACGAATTCCTTTACTTCTTCCTCGTCTTTGATCCTGACATAATCGCCAAGTTTTCCTTCCTTAACTATGGTAACTTGGACACCTATAATGCCCTTCTTGAGTAAAGCATGAGCTATAGCTTTGTCTACGACGTAGTCCACGTGTTCACCAGTCTTGTAGATCTTTCCTGCCCTGTACTTCTCAAATCTGGCCCTCTCACCGGTCAACTTACCACTTATAACTATCTCAACACCGACAGCGCCGGCTTGCATTATCCTCCTTAGGGCAATGAAGGCAACCCTCCTGAAATGGAAACCTCGCTCTAAACTGCTGGCTATCCTGAAAGCGTTAACCCTAGCGTCTAGATCCGGGTTTTCAACATTCATCACCGAGATCTGCGGGTTGGGTAGATTGAATAGTTTTTCGAGAACCTCCGTAACCTTTCTAACAGTCGAACCGCGGGAACCTATGATGAGAGCCGGACGCTCAGCGAATATCGTTACTCTAGTCCCTATCGGCGTCTGAACTATGTCAACGCCAGAATACCTGGCACGCTGGAACTGGCTTGCCAAATACTCGTCTATTTTCGCCCGGGTTATGGCTTGTTCTATGAAATGCCTCTTTATCAGAACCATACCTCCTTTACACCTCCTCGACCACGACCTCCACGTTACTAGTGACTTTGTTCTTGGGGCTTGCACGTCCATAGGCCCTGGGCATAAAACGCTTGTAAACGACACCCTTATGTGCCGCTAAATGAACTATCTTTAACCGTTCAGTATCCATGCCCTGGTTTTCGGCATTATTACGTACATTCTCCAAGAGCCGTAACAGGTATTTAGCAGCTTTTACCGGGTATCTGCCAGCGGGCCAGCCCCATTTAGCACCGAGTCCTCGTTTATGGGCTTGTTTTCCGCTATACCTCCTAAAGGGCACTGCTTCTTCCATTGCTATAACACGTTCAACATACCTAATGGCCTCTTCCAGCTTCCTTCCCCGCACGGTATTCAATAACTCATAGAACACCTTCGGATGCACAGGCACGTTCCTGACAACAGCCTTCGCGATAGTTTTCTCCTCATCCCTAGGTTTATAGGAGTATTTCCACACAGGCATATACTACACCCCTCCGCTACTTCTGTCCTATGTGGAGACTCGAGCGAGTGGCCTTAAGACCGGGCTCGCCGTGTCTGACTATCTTAGTTGATGGGCTAAACTCTCCGAGATAGTGTCCAATCATTTCGGGAACTATTCTCACAGGGACAAATTCTTTACCATTATATACTGCTATAGTGAGCCCAACCATTTCAGGTAGAATAACAAGATCCCTAACATGTGTCTTAATGACCTTCTTACCACCTTGTTGTTTAACCTTCCTTATCTTTTTGAGAAGCCTGATCTGTGCTTTAGTAAAACCTCTCACTAAACTTCTCCGTTGTCGCGATGGTAGTAACTTGATGAACTCGTCCATCGACATGTTCATTAGCTCTTCCAACGACTTTCCGCGATACCTAAACTTCTTCCATTCCGTAGGCATTTCTTCCAGACTCAACACATCCACCCTGTACTATCACCATACCCTACTGCAACCCAATTTAAACTAACTCCCCCATTAAAACGCTTTGTTGTCCTTTCAAAAACCAATAACGTTTGCGGAGTTCGGAAAATGCTAAAGCAAGAGTCGTTTTACCGTACGTAGTAAAGCCTCGAGATCATCCCCGCCATTAAAATATAGGACCCTAGCACCCGATTCCTCCAGCCGTCGACTCACCCGTTTATCTGTCTTCCCAACCCCTATAAAATAGAATTTCACACCCCTAGCTATACGCTGTTCTACTATGTCAAAAACCTTGTCAATACTCCCAACGTTATGGCGGAAATCACTTATCACTACTACACGAGAAACTCCCTTTGAGGCAGCCTTAAGGGCTGAGGCCAGATCCGTATATCCACCAAACTCCATTGCTGAGAGCAACTGGTCAAACTTCTTTAGAACATGTCTAGCGTCTACCGTCAACACCTTATCCGAGAAAATAACAACTTTCGCTATATTCCCGGTAAACGAGGATGCCATAAGGAGCACGTCGGTAGAGTAAGGGGCCACGCTGCCACTGACATCTATAGCTAGCGAAATCTTGGCTATCCCTGGCTTGAAACGGAAAACCAGCGGACTTCCATTAAGCCTCAACGACATGTAAATACTTCTCCTAACATCAACTCTACCCTTTCTGAAGGTAACGAAACGTTTACGCCTACCGACCTCGCCTCCAAAAGCCTTTCGTATAACTATTTTTTGACGGAAGAATCTAGGAATACGCTTACCCAATTTATCTGCCATTCTAAGCAATAATAGTATCTCATATGCATTTAACCGTCTCGATGCGTTCGAAAGAATTTCCATGGCCCCACTAAGATCGCCGTCTAAAAGCTTCCTTACATACATTGACACTATAGTATTATCAGTCTCCGAGTTCAACATGTCGAGATATCCAGGATTCCCATTCTCTAAGAAACGACGAGCATACAGTCTCCACCCTTTGATGTCACCCCTTCTCCCCCGCCTTTCCTCGAATGCTTCGATCACCCGATTATCCACTCCTGCTCTCTCGAGTTCTCTCCTGTACTTCCTCGCGATCCGTCTCAGCTTTCCACGGTCACTACTCCCAAGATGATGCAGTCTATCCGCTAACTCTTCCGATATACTCTTTACTCTTCTTCTGTTTCCAGCCCTTAGAGAAGCATCAAACACGTCTAGAAGACGGTTGTCCCGTAGCTTGTCTAAGGAGACCAGCTTGTCTGCACTATTGATTCTTGCTTCGAGGAGGAGATCGTCCCGACCCCATCCACTCTTACTTGACGCAATGAGATGTTCCAGGCTCTCCTTACTAGAAGGCATGTGGGCGGCTTTTACCTTTGCTTCTCTATACCCAAGAACATGTTGTTTCCCATCCCGTCCTTCATAGACGAATCCTAGGCGTTTAAGTCTTAGATAAGCCTCTATTACGCTTGGATCGTTTCTGGACTTAGCTTCCGCTATTAGTTGGTTCCTAGTAAATGAGCCACCGAACCCCCTAGGTAGTTTTGAAACATCGTTTTTAATGCTCTCCCATACATTCACTTTAAAACCCGATTCCTCAGCGGTAAGCTTGTTTAGACCTACACTCCGATATAATAGCTCAAAATCGCTATGAGTCAGTTCCCGGCCTAGTAGCAATCCATAGAGATTAGTAAGCTGGCGTAAGGTGATCGATCGAGCCGGGTCTAACCTTCTCGGCTCTTCTCTTAAAAAATTCCTAGCTTTTTTCTCCTCCAATTCCTAGTACCTCCTCTAGAACCCTAGCTATAAGTTCCCCGTCCTCAATTCGTTTATAGAGAACCGACCAAGCAGACTCATATGCATCTCGTCGAGAAACTCTATCAGAACCCCGCATTTTCGCTAGGCTTTGAGCTAACTTTGTCCAAAGTACTAGATCAGCCGTCCCTGGTTTATAGAAGGCCGTTTTTCTAAGTCTACCGATAACTTGTTTCATCCTGGAAAGCACGTCGCCAGGTAATAATGGCTCGTCAAGCATCCGTATTTTCACAATCTCCTCTTCGAGAGACGGATCCGGATAGTCAAAATCTATTCTAACAACTCTTCTCAAAAACGCATCGCTTAACTCGTTTTGGGCGATATCATCGGGGTTAGATGTAAATATGAATTGAAAACCAGGGTCATCCGTATAAAACGTACGCCGGAGCTCAGGGACAACGATCCGTCTCTTGTCAATAATATCTAATAGAAGATTTTGTAATTCTTCACTCGAACGTCTAACATCATCCACTAAAACACCGCTCCCTAGGATCATCGCTGCTAGAATAACACGGGGTATAAACGACTCCTCAGTAAATCCGCGCTGCATAGCCATCAAAGGATGAAAATCTCCAATAACCCTATATTCATCATAGTTTTCGCTGCAGGGAAGTAAGAATGGAGTTTTCCCAGCCCATAATTCTAGGATGGCATAACCGATCTCTGTTTTCCCCGTCCCCGGCGGACCCTCAAATAAGACGGGACGTCCATTATAGAAGGCTGCAAAGGCAAGGGCAACCTTCCGTGTATCCACGATCAAACGATATTCGTCTCTCAAAACTCTTACTGCCAGACCCGGATCCCTTATAGGATGCCTATACTTTATAATTGGTCCGTAGATCTGTTTTACTATTTCCTTTATGTCAGCACTCACTGTTACGCCACCGGAAACGTTCTATACCATTATCGGGGCTCCATGAAAAAAGGGTATAACCAGAGTTTATATCGGCTATGAAAGACGCGTGGCAGGGTTTCTACCACGTAATAACTATGGTTATTTTACTCCCATCGATTTCCCATTCTTTGGCAAGCGTTTTCTCGTCTATGGGCGTGGGAACCCCCACTCGAACGACTTTGGCCCGCGTTTCTTCTTTTACATACTTCTCATGCCTCTCTAAGGCCTTCAATAGTTGTTCGTCACCGGTTTCTACCCAAACCCCAATGAAAGCATCAACTGGTAAGTTAGCTTGCTTCCTCATGTACTGTATCCTACGCACGATCTCCCTAGCAATCCCTTCGAGTATCTCCTCCTCTCCTATCCTACTATCGATACTTGCAAGCCCGTATGGAGTCTCCGCTATGCTTAACCATTCTGGATATGAAGTATCTATCTTCACATGATCCCTAGTAAGTACAATTTCTTCTCCGTCCAATGTAAACCGATGAACTCCCTTGTTAAGAAGGTCACGGCCCACATTTTGCATGTTTGATTCTATATAGTTAATGATAAGCCGTGTCTTCTCCTTAAACTCGGGGCCAAGCCGAGAATACACCGGCGATACCCGGTATATTTCCTGCTTTCTTATCTCCTTCTCATCTACAAGTTCTAGTCTTTTAGCATTAGTCATGCCGAGTATCACGTGTTCCAGGCTCTTTACCGCCTTTCTAACCCTCTCATTAGAAGGTACAAGTAACACCCTCGCCACCGGCCTGCGTAGCTTGAGACCTATTTTCATCCTCGCCGAGAGGACTCCTTCAACTATCGACCTTACAATCTCCATGTTTTCCACTATCTCTCTATCCACTAATTCCGGCCTCGGCTGTATCATATCCTCTAAATGCACCGATTCCCTCCCATCACCGCTCTTAACAACTAGTTCTTGGTAGAGCTTCTCCGCCATGAAGGGTATGAAGGGAGCTGCAAGAACCAGCCAGCCCTTTAATATATGGTACAACACAGCATATGCAGCCTTCTTGCTCTCCGTCATCTCCTCCTCCCAAACGCGACGTCTTATGAGTCTTACGTACCAGCGACTAACGTCTTCCACTATAAACTCACGGATTTCCTTTGCAGCCTCGAAAACGGTGAAATTCTGGAATGCTTTATGGTAGTCATCAACGATACTGTAGAATCGCGACAGCACCCATCTATCTTCGTCTGCGAGGCTTTCAGCGACCTTGTCAAGGCTGATCTCAACGGGGTCGAACTCGTCAAGTCCCATATATGTTATCGCAAAATTGAATACGTTCCATGCGACAGCCAAATCCCTCTTCACACGCTCTATGCCTACCCATGAAAAACGCATGTCTTCCCACGTGGTTATTTGCATCGACCAAAAACGCATCGGATCACGTCCCATTTGCCGTATGACTTCCTTTATGTCTACATAGTTGCCCAAGGATTTGTGCATCTCTCTACCATGCTCGTCAAGTGCGAATCCGTGGACTAGTACCCTCCTATAAGGTGCTTCGTCAAAAGCTATAACACCGCTTCTCAGAAGACTGAAAAACCATCCTCTTATCTGGTCGTGTCCTTCTGTTATGAAATCTACGGGCTTCAGTTTTTCCCAAAGCTCTCTTACCCTGGGATAGCCAAGGCTTGCATAGAATGATACGCCGCTGTCGAACCATACGTCTGCTACATCTTTGACTCTCTTCATAACACCTCCGCATTTAGGACACTTCAGTTCTATCCTATCGATCCAAGGTCTATGCAGATCCTCGGGAACTGTACCGCCAAGTTGTTCAAGATCTTTGGTGCTACCTATAACCTCTATGTGCCCACAACTACTGCATACCCAGATGGGAAGTGGAATTCCCCAGAATCTTTGTCTACTTATTATCCAATCCCGAACCTCGCGTAGCAAGTTTATGAATCTTTTCTTTGCCCAGATCGGCTTCCACTCTATCTTGTCAGCTTCACGTATAAGTTTATCCCTAAGTTGCGAAACCTTGATAACCCATTGTTCCGTGGCTCTCAGCAGGAGAGGCGTTTTACATCTCCAACATATTGGATAGTTGTGTGTTACAAGTCCTTCATAGAACAGTGCTCCCTTGTTCTTTAGATCTTCGATTATGAGCCTGTTCGCCTCCCGGAAATAAATGCCGGCATACTTACCCGCACCCCTAGTCATTAGCCCGTGGTCATCCACAAGGCTTATGACAGGGGCATTAATCCTAGCTGCTACCTCAAAGTCGACATCTCCGTGGCCAGGCGCGGAATGGACGAGCCCCGTTCCCTCATACTCCGAAACAGCTTCAGGCGCCATTACAACTCTATGGTATCGGGCCAAGGTTTTCTGTGCATCAACAAGGTCTTCCAGTGGGTGGACATATTCAAGCCCTTCAAGCTCCACACCTTTGAAAACACGTATAACCTCAAAATCTTTCCTACCAGCTTCCTCCATTACGTGTTCCACGCGTTTAGCTGCTAGAATCAATACTTCGTCGCCGACTCTAACTTCGGCATAATCTATCTCTGGGTGAGCCATAACAAAAGCGTTAGCGGGTAAAGTCCAGGGGGTAGTAGTCCAGATCAGGAGGTACGTGTTACCCTTACCTTTAACAGGAAACTTAACATAGATGGACGGATCGGTAAGCTTGGTATACTCAGATACTTCATAGTCTGCTAGTGTTGTTTCACAACGAGGACACCAGTGGTGTACTCTAAGGCTTTTCTCTAGAAGTCCTTTCCTATAGGACTGTTTTATCATCCACCAGCCTGATTCGATATATTCGTTTTTATATGTCACGTAGGGGTCGTCCCATTCCATCCAAACACCGAGATCCTTAAACCCTTCTGTCAAGGACTCCATGTTCGTAGCAGCGAAGTTTTTGCATTCGCCAACAAACTTTTCAACACCTATTTTTTCCTCTATGTCTTTCTTACTTGTAAGTCCAAGCTTCTTTTCTATTTTGACCTCGATTGGTAAACCGTGAGTGTCATATCCCGGTTTATCCCAGACGTCGAAGCCATTCATGCGGAAATATCGTATTATAGTATCTTTCAGAACTTTATTCCAGGCGGTGCCGACGTGGAAGTTCGATGCAGACGTGTATGGTGGACCGTCTAGGAAGTAGAACTTCCTTGAGCCTTTCACCTTTTCCTTGGCTTTCAGGTATACCCTGTTTTCTTCCCAGAAAGTCATTATATCCTTTTCAACCTTATGTGGATCATAGGCATTGTCTAGTTTGCCAGATACCTTGGCCATAACCGTCCATCCCCCAGGACTTCTTCGATTGAATGGCTCTAAGAGGTAGGGTTTAAACATTTACTTAACCTCAAGCGTTCATGGCATAATAGTAAGTATAAATTAAAAAGAACAATGAGATCCCATAACTAGATGGGAGAGAATTCCCACTACTCGGGAGGTGCAAGAAATGAGGATAACTGATATAGTGAGGATCGATAGTAAAGGACGTGTAACTATACCGGCAATGATAAGAGAGGCTCTGGGACTAGTGGAAGGGATGTATCTAGTGATTATAGGTGACTCGGAGGCGAGGGAGGTTATACTATCACCTATAATAGGGGCCGGCGAGGGACTCTATGAGATACTTGTAGAGTTCCAAGATGCGCCAGGTGCTTTTGCCTCTATAACCGACGAATTGGCCAAACATAAAATTGATCAAGTAACTACTCGTTGCGCAACCATACGGAGAGGCGATATAGCCGAATGCACTCTAGTCGTTGACCTCTCCAAAGCTACATTGGGTATCGAGGAATTAAAGGAAATCTTGTCCGGACTCCCAGAGGTAAGAATGGTTTCTGTAAAGCCCATACGACACTTCTAATATCCGATACCCTACCGATCTAAGACGAGGCTTTTTATCATGCAACCCGTTAAGATAGCTAGAGGCGTCTATCAACTCCTCGGTCCAGGTGTAGTATATCCGTTTGATTCCACCGTCTTCTACGTAGAGACGGACAATGGCTACTTCATAGTAGACACGGGTTCGGGCATGCCTGGTTCACCCGAAGCAATAATATCATCATTGATACAGATAGGCGTGAACCCTAGGACACGGAAGCCTAAGGCAGTCATAGCTACACATTCACATATATACAATGCTGGTGGACTATTCTTCTTTCACAGGTACTATAAAACGATCATAATGGCCCACCAGCTTGATGCGCCAGCGCTGGAAAGCGGAGATCCGGCACTTACCGCGTCTAAAGAATTGGGAGTTAAATTCAAGCCAGTACCGGTGGGACACGTTATAAAGGAACCATCTACCACGATAGACGGGTTGGTGATCCTACATACACCCGGACATACGCCTGGCTCGATAAGCGTTGTGGCCGGTATAGACGAGAAGGTCATGTTGATAGGAGACGCACTAGGGCGTCTTAAGGATGAATGGAAGTCCAGCGAGGCAGATTGGCAAAAAACATTTGACCTGATCAGCAGGAAAATCGATTATGATGTGCTTTGCACAAGCCTACGATGTTATAGGGGCTATGAAATAGGATCGTTTCTCAAACAAGTAGAAGAAGAGGGACCTGTATGGCTACCGTAAAAATAGGGGTCTGTGGAATCCCCCGTTCCCTCAAAACATTAGAAAAGACACTTGATGTTGTGGAAGTTCAGGAAACATTCTATCATCCAAAACCCAATAAATACGTTGAATGGAGGAGAAAAGCGCCACATCTAGAGTTTACTGTCAAAGCATGGTTTCTCATAACACATGGTTATAACAAAATGCTAGCACGGAAATCGAAGCTTAAAGAAGACCTACCTTTCAACCAGCGAGAATTCGGCGGTTTACAATTAAGCGAGGCCAACCTCTGGGCTCTAGAAAAAGTCTTTTTGTCGGCTAAGAATCTTGGCTCTCAAATAATACTATTCCAGACGCCTGCATCCCTCAAGCCTAACAAACAATTATTAGAAGAAGCATCAGCCCTGTTCCAATCCGTTAGAAAAGAAGGCTACATACCTGTTTGGGAACCACGCGGATATAGTGATGAAGAACGTTCGATTTTAAACAGGTTTTCGCGAGAGAACCAAATCCCGTTGGTAGTCGACCCCCTACGGAGGAAACCTTTCCCTCCTATGCTTGGAATAGAATATTTTAGATTGCATGGACTCGGAGGTAGAGAAGTAAATTACCGGTATAAGTATACAGAAGAGGATCTCCTAAAACTCATACAACTAATGAGAGAATACCGAGATGATATATCCGTATATGTATTATTCAATAACATTCACATGTACAATGACGCCCTACACCTTAAAGAACTTCTAGGAAAACATTAATCAAAGCGGTTTATAGCAAATATACAACCGCCGAGACCTATGAACGGCGGGATCCGGGGAGGGCTACACGGCAAAACGCCCTCCCGGGTAGACCGCCGTAAGGCCCGGCGCCCGTACCACGGTCGATGTCGACTGAACCGTTAGCGGGGACATAGAATGGAACGGAAAAACCTGGGATGGTACAAGTGTGATATATGCGGGCGTACAACGGTTGTGGCCGAGTGTAGCCTCCGGCCAGGATTTTACGTCTGCCCATATTGTTGTTTAGCTTGCCGGCTGAGAAGAGAGTGTGAGAAACCCGTATGGATGCCCGGCGCAAAACCGTGGAAAGCAAAGGATAAATCAATAGAGGAAGAAGAGAAACAAGTTTTCATACGCAGGAGGCTTTACAGGACGGGAAGATGAATTCCCAGCTACTGTACTGGCGATATCCACACAGTCATGGTTTCCGGTCCCTTGAACCGGTATAGGATCTTCATGGGAGCCGCTGTACCAAGTTCGATTATCATTTCCTCTGAAGCAGTGGCGGGTTTTGCAGCGGCTTGAAGCGATGACAACATGAAGGACATATTAATGTCCTCTTTAATGTCGATGTCTATGAGTGGGTTTCCTTTCTCTAGTATAGCCGTGTAGCTGTAGGGTTCTGAAAACGCTTCTAACACAAGCTTTTCTCCATCCGTTTTGAATAGTAGATCTGAAGCGCCTATGGCACGGGCATCTGATACATACTGTTTAAAGTCCGTGGCCCCTAGAACCAGTCTTACCGAGTAGCCCCTATACTTAGGTTCGCCAAGCCCGCCAGTGCTCGGTAGCGCCCTGAGCTCGAACGTCCTAGCCACTTCTGTCTTCTTATCAACCATGGTAAGCCTAAGGTTTCCTAGTTCGGGCTCATACTCTAGTATGACTCTGTCATTCCTAGTTGCACGTTTGAAAATATTGTTCAACTGATCCGCTGGAACTATAAAGGCATAAGTGTCATCCAACTGGTAGTCTATGAAGGCAGAAAGCGGCACCTCGACTATAGCCATCATAACCTTATCGGGGCTTATCACCGTTAAGCCTAGCCCTTCGGGTTTAGCCGAGACCTCAGCATCGATACCGATTTTAGAGAGCGCTTGTATAGCGTATTTTAACCGACTGGCATTTTCATACTCAGCCCTAAACAATGCTTGACACCCCAACCACAACTCTGTAAACCGCGCTTCCATCCAATATTGATAAAAATGTAGGATACCCTTAATTATATTCTACCTTTTCCTACATCAAGTTATATCTGCCTAGATAGGGTGTTGTTGGAATGGCGAAAAAAGCAAAGATCATAGTGGGGATAGGGAAAAGCCGTAGTATCACGCTAGACGCTCAAGAAGCCATAGAACTCTTAAACATGTTTGTCGAAGAGCGGGGACTAACCCAAGAACTCGAAGAATCAATAAGATTCATAGAAAACTTTGATGTGTTCTACGAGGTAGCCCGCAAGAAACATAAAGACTATCTGACGCCTCCACAGGATTATAAGGCACTACTAGAGGGGCGTGTGGTAGTAGAAAAACTAAGACTCGAGAAGGATGAGGGCAAGAAAAGAGTAACAATAATTTTCCATCGCTCTGTACCCATAGAAGAGATTAAAAAGAAACTTGTAGCTATGGGATACGATGACGTGGTTATCGAGAAAATATCACTCTTCTAAAGATTCCTTTTCTGCACTCTTACTCTTTGATTTCTTTTTCTTAGTTTTCTTCTTTTCTTTCTTTGCTTTTTTCTCTGAAGTCTTCTTTGTTTTCTTTACTACGGTTTTCTTAGTTTTCTTCTTCGTCACTTTAGTCTTTTTCTTCTTAACACCAAAGCTAGGATAAATGCTCTTTAAGAGAGCACGTGCCTCAGTAAGACTGATAGTCCCATCCCTAACCCCCAATAACACGTCAACATATTCCATCATTTTTTCGACAAGCGAAGCGTCTAATTGTATGGTTTCAACCTCTTCTGCCTCACCGGGCTCCCCGATAAGCTCCTCCGGCTCTTCCACAGGCTGTTCTTCGACAGCTTCAACGTCTGTAGCGCTCACACTACTACACCCCAAACGCCAGTCCACCGATAGGTTAGCCGCAGTAAAACGGGTTATAATAATGGTTTCGAATCACCGGAATTAACTTGTCCGGCTAGTTTTTACTAGAAACACGCCTATTTCCCCGCAGTGCGGCCCCCTGACCACCGTCTCGCCTACGTTAAGCCTAGAAACGGTCTCTTCTACAACCCTCCTCTTATCCTCTTGCGTCCCGGCAATTAGTTTGGAAGCATACGATAACTCGCCCGGTTCATCCAGCTGGAAAATAAAGCGCCAAGAAGAATTACCTACGATCTCTCTCGAAACACTTGAAGGATGCTGAGATATTGTTACGGCTGCAAAATCGAACTTTCTTCCCTCAGCATATATTTTGCCGAGGAAAGTGTCCTCTGGCAAAACATGGGCCTCCTCAACAACTAGTAATGTCCTTCCAACTCTATTAGCGGAAGCCAGATGGAAGAATAGCCGGGAAAGGATCTCCACAGCTACAATCTTCGCCCTCCGACTAGGTAATCCTGACATGTCCAAGACCATAACACTTCCTTGTTCCACTTTAGGATTCAAACCGCCAGAAAACAACGGCTCTATTTCGTCCAGATAAAGCAGTAAACTTTGAAGACTCTTCTGGTCTCCTATACCATATTCCTCAAGGCCCCTGCGTAGCATCTTTCTCACAGAGGAGATGAAAGGCGTGTTGCCAAGGCATCCCTCCACTAAGGCCTCGCGTACCGCGTTAACCAGCATATTATACTGGATAGGTCCCAAGCGAAGTGCACTGCGGAACGCGTCTCCTAAAAGTAGCGAAGTCCATTCAGGTTCCCCCAAACCACACACATCGATTCCCTCTCCCCGCCCCAGCCGAGTCCGCCTCCAGCCAGTAGACACGTATTCACCATGAAAATCAAATATCACAACGCTATATCCTGCATTCCTATACATTCCCAGTAGACCCTTTACAAAGGTTGACTTGCCACTACCGCTCTTCCCGAACACTACACAATGAACGTTGCCACCCTCTTCAAACCTGCTAATGAGAGACGAGTCAGACACGCTAACCCAATGCCACCCAACAATCCCCTTTCCAGATCCTTCTTTTCCTCTCACAGAATCCCCCATAAAACCATAGAGAAGCACACCCTCGACCCGGCCCAGTTCAGCCCCCTCACAAGGTCTGAGCCGTATAGACGAGGATAACAGATCGAGCGCCGCCAAAGGAGCCAACACACCATTAATCACGGGCAACACAGAGTAGAGAGGAACCTTCCAAAGCTGGCACTGAGAGAGAATACCTAAAACAAACCCTACAACCACGTCGGCGAGAGTGAACGAACCCAACCATCCGTTTGGCACATAGAAAAATAATGCTATACCCAACAAAACGCCGGAGAACGACCCTAAAACCGACATAAACTCGAATCCACAATGTTTCGGTTTATAGTAAAGAGGCTCTTGGATGCCATGTTCGCCCTTCCATACACTATAAAGCACTACTCCTGCCAGGGGGATAATCATTACCTCCATCCCATTCCATCCATACCAGTTTAAGAGCCGGAAAGTACCCCATATTGTAAGCAATGAAAAGCCGGGACTGCCTGTAAACCTTAAAGCCGCAATGACTCCCAAGGCGAGAACAGCACCCGCTACTACAACTTGTATGCCGGGAACGAATAGTTGTCGAGCAGCGTTAGCTGCATAAATATAGGTCGCCAAAGTTGACCCGTAAACAGCTGAAACCATAGCTAGCAATGCTAGCCTAGACGTCCAACCCACAATTCAACACCATTCGACGTTCCACGCCTCTCTTCTCTCCCCGGGAAGGCATAGTTTATTCGGTTTCAACTCAAATACATTGAACCAACATGAAGAAGGGTTACACTGAAGAAGTGTTAAAAACTACGCTAGACAAGGGGTTGCCATCGTGTCGATATCGGTGAAAAACAACGTGTTTAGCATGCTCACACCGAAGATGAGAAAAGTAATATTCAATCTAGGCTATAGGGAACCTACCCCCATACAAGAGAAAGCCATACCCGTCATCCTCCAAAAACGGAGCACGCTAGTCATATCACCGACGGGGAGTGGTAAAACTGAAGCTGCGCTGATACCTATCCTCGATACGTTGATAAAAGACAAAGTCAGCCCAGAGGGTATACGTGTACTATACATCACGCCCCTCCGAGCCCTCAACAGAGATGTATTTCTACGAATGGAAAACCTAGTTAAACTTGCTGGGTACACTATGATGGTACGACATGGGGACACTGGTAAAAGCGGGCGCAAACGTTTCCTAGAGCAACCCCCTACAGTAATGGTTACAACACCTGAATCCCTCTCATACCTGCTAACAGTTAAGAAGCTCCGAGAAGCATGGAAACGGTTGCGCTGGATAGTAATCGATGAGATACACGAGGTCGCATCAAGTAAACGCGGCGTGTCCCTCGCAATATCACTTGAAAGGCTTGCTAGGATAGCAGGGAGACAGGCTCCAAAGGTAGGGCTTTCAGCTACATTGTCGGAAAGGGGGAAGCGATATGTCCAAAACCTCATTGGAGGCTTTGCATCAGTGGTTGAAGACAACTCGTACAAGAAATATAATATAATCATCGAAGTCCCAGGCTCCAACGAGAAATACTTACAAGACGCGATCCGACTAATAACACACTACGCGGAAAGAACCAATGGGAACATCTTGATATTCGTAAACACAAGACAAGTAGCCGAACTCCTGGGTCACCACCTAGCCAAAAGGTTGGGTGAAGAAATAGTAGGAGTCCATCATGGGAGCCTTCATAAAAGCCAACGAGAAAAGACTGAGACACTGTTCAGAAGCGGGAAAAAGAGGATCTTAGTAGCAACCTCAAGCATGGAACTCGGGATAGATATAGGCAAAATAGACCTTGTAATCCAATTTACATCCCCACGACGCGCCTCAAACCTGATCCAACGAGTAGGAAGAGCTGGACACAAACTTCAAGCAACAAGCGAAGGTGTCATAATAGTACCGCCAAACCTATACGAGATACTAGAGTCTCTCGTACTAGCTCGCCGATCCCTAGGAGGCGACCTTGAAGACCTGCCTTTCTATGAGAAATCATACGACGCGGCAGTACACGGGATAGCTGGACTCCTACTCGACGAAAAAAATCCCGTAGACATCATGGAGATACACTCTCTTCTAACAAGAATACCAAACTACACGAACCTCTCCCCGGAAGAAACGGTTGACCTAGCAGAGTTTATGGACTCCATAAAAACTGCCAGAATAGAAGGAGGAAGACTACGAAGAACACGCAGAACCTACAAGTACTTCTACACCGTGTCCATGATACCAGACGACATTGATTACGATGTCATAGACGCCTCTTCCAACCAACTGATAGGAAAGATATCCGAAAAATTCGTGGCGCTAAACATAACGGAGGAGCAGCCCTACTTTGTACTCTCAGGAAAAATATGGCGGGCAGTCGAGATAGACGGTGAGAAAGGCAAGATCTACGCATACCCTCATGGCGACTCAAACGCGGCTGTACCAAGCTGGGAAGGAGAGCTCATACCCGTTCATTATAAGACTGCCAGAGAAGTATGTGCATTGTTATCTTTTCTTATAACAGACGGTTCCCAAGCTTTTCAAAGAATAGCAAAAGCCTACAACCGGTTCATGTCAAAAAACACGCTAGAAACCCTAAAGCGTCTTGCAGACGAGCTCCACTCGGATCCCAGGATACAGTCGCTCGGGTGGAAAACGCCGTTAATCGAAATAATCGATGGAGGAGTCATACTATATACCTGCCTCGGCAGCAAAGGCAATCTAACACTAGGCATCCTATTATCAGCACTCGCCCAGCTACCCTCGCCCGTAGAATTCGTCCGTATACCATACGCGATAGTATTCATGTCAAACTCTGATCCTCGCCTCCTCGCCTCCAGCATAAAGAAGGGACTAGAAAAACTCTCAACCATGGAGCCCGGCGATATATTATCCTTATTGATAGGCGTTATACGCAACACCTCGTCATATAAGATACGTTTCAACTGGGTAGCAAAGAGAATGGGGGTAATCGAACCCGAAGCCCGGTTATCCCATGAAATGTTGAAACGAGCCATATCTGTCTACAGGGGAACCCCCGTGGACACCGAGGCTGTGAGGGAGACGCTGATAGAAACAAACGATGCACACGCCGTAATAGAATACGTGTCCAACCTAAAACCAAAGCACATACAAATAATAGACGGACGCGGAAAAACGACGCCGCTGGCAAGGGAAGTACTCTCAAACCCCTACATGAGAATGCCCGAAACAGCCACAGGACGCCGCGCAATACTCCAAGCACTAATAGTAGATGCTGTAAAGAAACGTCTACTAAGAACAGAGAGTCGACTAATATGCCTACTATGCGGGCACACATGGACAATAAGAACACCAACGAAAAACACCAAGATCAGATGCCCAAAATGTGGACGGGGATTCGTGGCACCCGTGTGGCGCGGCGACACAGAATCCGTATCCATAGCACGTAAAGCTCTTAGAGGCGAGAAGCTAACACCACGAGAACGTAAGCTATACGATGAACTACGCCAACGAGCAAACCTACTCCTATCCTACTCTAGCGATGGAAAAGCAGGCTACGTAATCCAAGCCCTATCAGCCCGCGGTATAGGACCGAGGGCAGCAATAAGAGTAATGCGCGTACTCATGCAACAGGGAGAACAGGCCTTCTACAAAGCAATAATGGAAGAAGAAAAACGCTACCTAGAAACGAGGAAGTACTGGAAAACCCCTCGAAACCGTTAAGCACCCATATAAATGCCCTCCTCGTCTTCTTCACCCTCTATGGACCGACCTCTAAGCTTCAACAACCTGTACCGTCTCACCACACTACTCCTACCCCTCTTCCAAGGTCTCCTCCAAGCAGTAACCTCTCCCTCCGCAACAGCTATAGGCACCTTCTCAACAAATACGTCCGCGACGGGACAATTATCCAAACATAGCTTACAATGAATACACTTACCCGGATCAACCACCGGCCTAAAACCACCATCGCTCTCCTCCAGCACCCGTATGGCTCCCGTGGGGCAACTCTCCTCGCAGAGCCTACAACCAGCACAGTGTTCCCATCGATACATCAGCTTGACAAAGTCATAGAGCACTTCCCTACCGGCACGTCCGCGCAACCCTTCAATCCTAATCCTCGTTCCATTGGAAACCACCCTCACCTTATCGCCCAGAACGTATTCACCCTTACCCCTACGCTCGAAGGCGCCAGCGACGGTATACTGATCATCCAGAGACTCAATACTAAACTCCTCGTCGAAAACAGCCTCCACACCATTATCCTCATCAATATCCTTTAGCGATGGGGAAGCCATCCTAGTATACTTCTCCACCCAACTAGTCAACCTTAAGCCCAGCCTCCTAGCCAGCCTTTGTTTCTGCTGTGCTGGAGTAAGCCATCTCCACACGCCCCGTTCAACCCAGACCCGGGCAGCACTATCACTATAACCTATCCTCTTGGCCCATCGGTACAACACATTCTCCCACCGTCTCCACAACTCCGGGTGCGTCTCCCTCACAGTGTCCATCTCAGCTACCGTAGCTGCCGGGCACATGAAACAACCAAGCCTGTCGAACCCCTTCTCATATAAGGGGTTATAGGGAAGCCTATACCTGAAAATATAGAGCCAAACCGCAAGCTGCCCCCAGTACTGGATCGGGCTCACATTAAGAAGCTGTGGCAACCACTTATTCCTCCAAACCCGTCCACTCCTAGCCCTATCCAAGCTCTCAAAAGCCCTCTGACCTACAATGTTCAAAGCACCATCGGGGAACAATCTATTCACGGTTCTAGCCAACGGCGCCAGCTTAGTAATCTTACAACACCATCGATAATCCTTACCAGGAGGCCCCAATCTCTCGGCCGCATACCAGAAAGCCTCACCAGCAGACGATTCTATAACCTCCAATCCCCACATATCAGCGATCCGGTAAACCATCTCAACGGTCTCGGGCAACTCAATGCCGGTATTGTTAAAGAGTATCCGAGGCTCCAAGCCAGCCCTCAACGCCAGATGAAGAGCTACGAGACTATCCTTCCCGCTAGAGAAAGAAACGATAACCGGGCCTCCATGCTTCTTATACATGCCACTCAGGAAACGAATAGCCCTCTCCTCGAGCTCGTCCAGATAACCCTCGTTCTCTTCGACGGTCTCGCCCCAAGAGGAATCCCTATCCTCCGAGAAACCCTCCGGGTACATAGTATAATACACATTATGAACTACCAGCTCGCCGCCCCTATAATATGCAATGCCTATAGGCTCCCCCCCATCATCCAACAAAACAACCTGTTCTCCCTCCCGGAAACCAGAGGCCCTTATACGTCGTCTCCTCTTCAACACATACAAACCACCATTCACAGTATAAGTGGAGAACAAGCCACGATCCATGATCCTAAGAATACCAGGACGACTAAGCCGAAGCCTCCACCGCCCCTCCAAAGGCTCATAATAAACCCGGCCTACAACAGCACCCCTAGAAACGATCTCCTTCATCTCATCCATAAACGGAACCTTATTCAACAAGACAACGCCCCTACCAAGAAAACGAGCCAAACCCTCCTTCGACCCAAACTCGTTCCCATAAGCCCTACCGATAACCTCCAAATCATGCTGAAACGCCGGCCTAGCATCACCAGGCTCTGTAAGCTTCAAAGGAGGCCCAGCACCACCACTACACCTAGGACCTAGCAGAGGGACATTCCTATCGGGACACCAAAACAACCGCACCTTCACAGGCCAAAAGTTACCCTTACCCACCGTGCCAACACCGCTACCCAGCCTACATGCCTCGGCTAGAAGAAAAGCACCTAAAGGTTAAGAGGATAACACAAATACAACAATAACACTACTAACACTACTCTAGAAGCTGTCCCAGACGAACCCGAACATCCCCCCCAGTAAGATGAATAAACTTACCACCAGTCTCTGAAGCTATACTCTTCAACAAACCACGATCCTTGGACGACAGCCTACCCACGCCCACAACGTCAACCCTGACCCTGTTCAACGCCAAGTTATCACCCACCAACCGCAAAGGGACACCAGCGTTCGAATCCCCATCCGTGAACAACACCAATCTTACACTATACCCTTCACGGGCAAACGGAGACGCAGCAAGAAATGCTAACTGCAAAGCATCTCCAGACGCGGCGGCCTCTCCGCGGGCCTCAAGACGCTCCACCCCATCCAACAATAACCCCCTATCATCGGTCGGATACACTATCACATACGCATGCTTGTAAAAACCCACCATCCCAACCAAAGTATGCATCTCCCTACTCAACAACCCGCCAACAAGCGGCGGCAACCCGCCCTTCACAAACGTAAGCCGGTTAGGCTTAAGATCACCAGCCAACATACTCAAACTCTCCTCGATTACAAGGAAGACAAGCTCACCCGACGACACCAACATCCTCGACACCCCACGGCAAGAACACAGGTATACTCAACGCCTCACGAAGATACCTCTTCCAGAACACCCTATCAACAACACCCCGACGAGCCAACGACACGACAAGCGAGGTCGCCGGAGCCGTCTTAACACTCATAGTTCTAGCAAGCTCCCTAACCCTCATATCACAACTCAACAAAAACACGGTACGACGACGAGCTAGATGAACAGCTGCCATCTCAGCCTCAGTAAAACTCCTCGAACGTCCACGAACAGGTACATCTACGCTCTCAACTTTCTCCTCCATAGAAATAAGCCGCCTATACGCCAAACCGTACCTCAAAGGCAACTGTTCCACATAGGATATCATCTGCTTAGGTACGAGAACCCTAATCCCATCATACCCTACTAGATAATCTAGAAACCCCGTCTCTAGAAACATTTCGAACCCTGTTATATCTACTACAACCTCGCCAGAACCCAATGCATCCGCGGGCAGAAGAACCTCATCCGCCTCCCTAGCTCCCAGCAAAGGCGCAAAACCCCTACGCAGGAAATAACTAGCAGTCTCACGGAACCCTAGCCGAGCAATATTCATAGCCTTAACAAAACTAACACCGCCATCAACATAAGCCCGGAACGCGACATCCCTTAAATCATACACGTCCCCCAGACGCCTTATAGCGTCGCGAACAGCTTCACTCTTACTGTTGTAGATCCCTGCAGACACCAGGGCATCCAAAAGCTCTTCCAACGCGCCACTAATCTCTACAGAGACCACCAAGGCCTAACAATCACCTATCCCGCGGGGGCACTACACTGTTACACCCGGTGTTATCATAAGGCCATTTTATAGATAGAGGTGAATAAATGTTGTGTAAACCATCGGATCCCACGTGGGAATCCATGGTAACACGACCGAGTCCGAATCCTTTAATATAGCGTACCCCCGACCTGTATTAGCGAGAAAACACCCAAACCTATACATGGTGATATGACATGATAGACGCGAAGAAACTAATCTTCGTGGCCGCCCTACTATTGGTAGCCACATCGCTAATACCGACTACACACGCAGCACCATCACCGCTACCCGCGTCAGTGGGTGTCACAGTCACAGAGGAAACAAGCCCCGGCGGCAAACTGTTCTTCGTGATAAACGCTACAAACTACAGAGAAGCAGTGCCAACGGCAGCGCAACTAGTCGTGTTCCTCGATAGGAACGGTCTAGCACCCATAAGCGACGACGCAGTACCACTAATCTATACCGGTGCATGGACAAATGGTTTATCACCTATCTATACAGGCACAATAGACATAGTAGGCAAAGACTATGTATTCATAAGCGTAGATCTACCCTCAGACATCGCGTTCTGGAACAACGTAAGAGACACGACCGGTGTAAACTATCTCGACGGCCAGCCAATCTACATCAAGATAACCAGCGACCCCAACAACTCAGGACTAACCGGAGTCCTCACCTACCAGTTCACAATGGTCAACAACACACTCATAGCCGAGTACAATTATACAGGAGCCCTCAACCTATCATACACGGGCTTTGACGCATCAAGCTACGGTGGACCATTGACTGCAACGTCCCTTGCAGGCGATGTCCGCATATACTTTGGTAATGGCACAGAGTTCAACTTATCCAAGTATCCTGGCGCTCAAGCAACATTCAACGTAACAGTATCGAACGGGTTTGAGACATATATACTAGCCAACGGCACAATAGACTCTACCGGAGCAACTAGCGGTACATACTCTGAATTCATGCGCGCAGGTTTCACGCTTAACATGAATGAATCAACGCTCAACATGAGCTTTAGCGGCTTACTAAACGATACATCCATAACGCCGACAGGCACTATTGTACTTGGAGGATACACGTTCTACTACAGCGAGTTCACGCAAGACTTTACAGTAGCAATATCAGCAATAACAAGTACAGCCAACTATACCTATGATGCGTTAACGGATAATCTTACAATAATATTCAACTTTGCTAACACCAAAGCAGAGTTCCTGTTAACCAACAACACCTACTGGGTAGTCAACTCCGGTTCAACCCTACAATACTTACAATACGATACTTCAACCGATAGCTTCGGTGCGACACCCGTCGCAACCATGATGGCAAACTATGGCTACAATGTAACACTAGCATGGGGAATCAACTATGTAAACAACGCAGACAACTTCAAGGTATACCCCAGCATAGAACTAACAGCTACCGACGGCACAGTTACCCAGCCCGCCTGTGACTCGGGCACACAGATGAACCCAGGAGACACCTTTGACTTTGAGGCACACAACCTGCCAGCCGGAGACAGTGTAATGTACCCGCTACTAGCCTACTTTGACGGCACTTCATTCACAACCCTAACCCTGAGTGGTGGTACGGTCGACGCTACCGTCAGGGCCAACGGTACTGTATTTGGTACCGGCGTACCGCTACCCAGGTACGCCTATGGAGGAAGAACGTTCTTCATAGGACTACTGACTATGACTTCAGGAACATGGTTTGAGCCAACACTAACAATCTACCCAGTAGTATACTACTACCCAATACAGAACAACGGCTACTTCGCCGTAGACACTATAGTAGCACCCGGAGACTATGTCCTACTCTACGGAATAGGTTTCATCTATGATAACCTCACAGTAGAAATAGCATATGGAGCATCAACAATTACGATACCAATACTGCCGGTAGACACAAACGGTAATAACGTCACCGACACTATTGCTTACTGGAACTCCACCCTAACAGGCGAAGTATTTATACTAGTCAGGATACCACCAACCTACACAAGCACGCCCTCGAGCTTCGTGATAAGCGGCGAAGACAACCCAACCCAAAACAAGGGTTGCAGCTACAACTTCACCATAGTAACCGATGGTAGCGATATGAAGCTATTCGTCTACGACATAGACGGACCGGTCAACGTTGTATCCCTGGATACTGCGAATCCAATAACAGGGACCCATCTAGTATTAGAATCCACATTTGGTACCATGTACCCCTATAACGCATATTCGACTATACCGGGTGCTCTAACCGAGTACCAGGTCGAGTTGATATTTGAAGTCATAGGCGCTGATGCAACCTCACCCAGTGTATATCTAGCATTCCAGAATACCACTACGCTGAACGTGTATACTATAACGGGTATAACTGGATCCATGACGAACGGATATTTCGAAGGCACGATCGGACTGCCAGAGATGCCTTGGGGTAATTACTCTGTCTTCGTTGACGATGGTACCAATGTGGTTGCCGCCGTGGACAACACAGGCGCCAACGTAACTGTAACTACCGGGTGTATAGCTGCAGTAAAGGCTCTTCGTGATGGATACCCAGACACGTACACGCCATTCAGTACTGCTAATCTCTTCACAGCCGACTCAGCGTTGATAAGCGTTATAGGGTTCGGTTTCACACCATCAGAGACGATAGATATCTTCATAGACGGCTTCGCACCATCTGTCGGTAGCGGTACAACAGATGCTTTCGGCACTTTCAACGTGACAGTATCCGCTAACGACGTATTATCAGTAACCGGCACCGGTAGCGGCGCCTTCACGATGATACTAGTAGAAGGCGGTACACCAGTATCGCCTTGCAACGGCAGCACCTTTGCTTGGAGTATCGAGGAGACTCCAGCCCTACACATTGACGTAGAAGTCGACGACAATGTGTTCGTTGGTGAGGTGGTAACGGTAGCCATTAAGGCCAAACTGATATTCTCGTACACCGAAGTACCTATCAACAATGACACAGCGTCCAGCGGTCTATGGGATATTACCAACCTAACGATATGGTTCATATACGGTGAAGGCGACGTAAACATGGTCTACACCACTGACAATATCAACCCGATACTCAGGAACCCGTTCACAGGAGAGCTAGTCTACTACACGACAATAACTAGAGCACCAGAACAGGGCCGTGGACTAGTGGTTGATGCCTACATGCAGGCATCACTTTTCCACGGTGGCAAGATAAGTGAAGCCTATGACCACGATGTAGCCAGTGTAGACGATGCTTTACACGGTATGCTAACCGATATAATGGTGTACATAGGTGGCAACGCTACCGCAATATTATCAGCTCTCAACACTAACACAACTGCTATACTTAATGCGCTCAATACAAACACAAGTGCAGTACTAGCCGCTCTCAATACTAACATTACTGCCGTGCTTAACGCTCTCGACGCTAATACCACTGCAGTACTAGCCGCTATCCAGGGCAACACTACAACAATACTCGGCGCTCTCGACGCTAATGCGACTGCTATACTGTCTAATATTACTGATGCTAGGACGGCTATACTAACCGCTCTCAACGATAACGCTACTGCCATACTGTTAACCGTGAACGATAACGCTAGTGCGATATTATCAGCTCTCAACACTAACGCGAGTGCTGTACTTGACGCGCTTAACGCTAATGCGACTGCTATACTGTCTAATATTACTGATGCTAGGACGGCTATACTAACCGCTCTCAACGATAACGCTACTGCCATACTGATAGCGATCAACGATAGCCTCGCTGATGTACTCACAGCCATATATAACAACGGTACCGCCATACTAGGCGGTATAAATACCGTGCTAAGCGACCTCTCTAATGTCAACGTTACCGTGCTTGCAGCAGTCGACACTGCTAAGGGTGAGATACTCACCAACCTATCCGCGTTGACAACAATTGTGAACAACGGTTTTGCCGATGTTGAGTTCTACATGGCCGGTAACTTCAGCCAAGTGCTCAACCAGATAGCGCTGACACAGATGCTGATCGGAATGTATGGTGACACGATCCTGAACGAGACCTACAACACTCAGGCTATGGTAGCTGGTTACGGCGACGCTATACTAACAACTCTAAGCGAGGTCAACGGTACCCTCTACGCGGAGATAGAGACCGGCTTCGGTACAGTCATGAGTGAACTAGGCAGTCTAGCCCAGCTCATAAACGACAACACAGCTATACTAAACAGCACGATAAACGACGGGCACCTACAGATACTAGCCGCTATCGACACCGCTCTAGGCAACCTAACCACGCTCATAACGGCCGAGGCGGATAACCTAACAATGACTGTCAACGACACTGGAATGTTAATACTACAAGGACTATTCGGTTCCAGCGTCACACTACCTCTAAGCACTAGCATAGCCGAACTCATAGCCCAGAGCCAGGATGCAGTTATCACGGCTGTCAATACTAATGCAGTGCAGATAAAGGCGCAGCTGAGCGACAACACTTCAGCTATCATCACGGCTGTCAACGACAATGCAGCCAACATTCTAACAGCGATAAACGAGTCCACCGACAACCTGACAGGCAGCATAAACGCGGTCGGCCAGTCCGTGGGCAACGCCCAGACAGCACTCACCACAGAAATAACAAACGCTAAGAACGACGTGCTAAGCAGCATCGACAGTCTCAAGACACAAACACTCAACGCTATCGACAACGCCACTACGACACTCAATGGCACAGTAACAAGCACGGCACAGCAGAACGCCAGCGCTACACAGACCTTCGGCGCTGTCAACGCCGTATTAGTAGTGATAACCCTAATCCTGGTGGCCTACGTGGCCTTCAGGAAACTAGGCTAACACTAGAAGCAACTGATCTCTTTAGAAGGGCGGAAACAAACCCTTAAACCTTCCCCTTCTTTTGTTTTTCAACTAATTCTTCCATGATCGAACTTTCAAGTATGCTTTGTGTCACAGCATAGGGTTTTTCCTTGAAGGAAATCCTCGTCTTGTATGTAACCCCTACAAAGCCTGATGGACAGTTCTGCTTTAAACAGTTCTCTACCTAGGTATAATGCGTGGCCAAGATGTGTTAAACGTCGAGTGGAGTAGATATGTTCCGCTGCATCCCTCCAGCTACCTGCTTCATACCAATCCTCCTCGTCAAACCACTTGTATAGTATACTACAATTTGCATGATCTATGGTTATTACCACGCTTCCCCCGGGATCCCAGCCTCCTACTGGTTGGGACGTAAACCCTTTCTCTCTCCCCACAGTCTTTCTCTGCCCTTGTGGTTTTAGTGTGGGATCCCGTTTTCGCTTTAGATACAGAAGGTTGAGCCCCAGGTCTTTCGGTGGACGATTATTGGCATACGCGTACGATGTAAGCATCGAGGACTCGAGCGCTTCGTTGAAAACACCCCTCGTTTTAACACTTTCTTCTGTAACAAGCATCATAACGGATCCCGCTTCTATGGAGAGTGCGGTCATTAACGCTATAAGCCCGGGGGAGTCAGCATCGAAAAGTTCTACTATATTAGAGACGCCGGTGAAGCCTGGTTTACCTAGCAGTTTAACAGACGTCTTTAGCGTTGAGAGTTTATCTAGAATACTTGAAACACCCGGAGGTGGGAGGGAGACGTCTATCAAGGTATGATGAATACCTTCTCTCTCGAGCACCCTTACAGTATCTTCCAGCCTCTTAACAATATCCTTTGTAGCTATTTCATGCCCCGGAGCGAAGGGCAACGTCACCAATAGTTTATCCTTCCACACCTCCGGGTCACGAGCATATATCCATGCGGTTTCAGGGTTGACGGAAAGGTAGAGTTCGACACTAGAATCCCCGCGTGCTAGTTTTCCCTGCGTCGCCGGGGTTAAGCCATCAACTCCTATGATCCCGTTAAACCCGAGTTTCTCGATGATATTCACGTGCCGTTCAATAGTATCCAGGTCCTGTTCCTCATAGTAGCCCAAGACGAGGGCTTCGTATCCTAGCTCAACGACGCGCATGATCTTGGATTCTACATCATCTCCAGGGTAAACCTCTGCTACCGGGATGATCGGGGGTGGCACAGACGGTATTTTGACGTTTGAAAAAGAACTTTGGAAAAACGGTGTTTTTCTGGATCCTTCAAAGTACCATTCCTTAATGCGCCGCATGTTTGATTCTACTACAAGCTCCTCCGCGGCGAGTTCAGCATCCCACTGTTCTATAGGCAATTTTTTGGCAACCCAGTAAAGGTCGTCTATATGGGTAGGACCCCTTACAACTCGTGTGCCAAGTTTTGTTTCCAAAGCCTTTGTATCGTGTCGCCAACGTCCAGGCACTACCACTATATCATAGTTCTTCCCAGACACTAGATCGGCTATCCGTGACGGTGGGATAAATAGTGCGACATCGACAGGGGCTGCTATTACATCTACACTATACCCTATTCCCTCCAGCAGTTTTGCTTGTTCCCAGGCCTTGCTCGAAGCCAGCCTTCCAGTGATTAACGCTACCTTCATAGCCAATACTAAAACCCCTCAGCTACACGATTTAGATCCAACCTGGTGTCTAGAGGTTGGAGTTGAACTATCTCTACCGTCTCAAAAAAAGTATCGCGGAGAAGATAAAGGATATTCTTGGAGACGAGGACGCGCGGCAGGCCGCTCGGGATCATCACGCAAAAAGACTGCCTCGGCACTGCGGTATGACTATACACACAGGCATAGGATGCAATATGGGATGTGTCTACTGCTACATACGAGACATGGGCTTCCCGTTAAAACCGCAACCATATCCTTTGAGCCCATTACAACTAGTCTACGCCCTCACGCTCAATCCCTATGTTGTACCTAAAAGAACACTAGCCGCATATGGAAGTGTAACGGAACCATTCCTCCCAGAGACTTCGGAGAAAGCAATATCCTATATGAAAGAAGTCCATAGGTGGCTAGAGTTGCCTTCACAAGTTTCTACCAAACAAGAAATAACACCACTAGTAGCAAAGAAACTCAGAGAAATCGACCCAGGCTTCAGCGTTTTGATAAGCGTGTCATCATGGGATGGATGGGCCAAAAAGCTAGAACCAGGAGCTCCCCCACCATCAGCTAGAATAGCCTCTGCTCGTCACGCCGTAGAAGCTGGCTTGCATGTGTCGCTCTTCATACGACCAATAATACCCGGGATAACAGATCGCGATGCTGTCAAACTAATTAATGCAGCATCGGAATCAGGCATACAAGGGATGGTTCTTGGTAGTTTAAGAGTAACACCAGATATCATCAGAAGACTCGACCTAGCTGGAGTCGAACCCGAACCTATTCTTCAACGTTTACATAGACAACCCAAGCCAAACGTGCAAGTTCCGATCAATACGGTGCCCGAAAAAGAGAGGATCAGGAAGATAGCTGAAGAATACAAAATACCAGTCTACCCGTCAGCGTGTAGTGCCAATATCATAGCACATGGCCAGGGTTGCAATGCGTGTCCATGGGGCCCGTGCGGCAAACCCGTCGAAGTATCGGAAGAGGATTTACAGGAAACCCTGAAAATCGCAGGTATACAAGCCAAGATCCGTGTCGAAGGACATAAAGTTCTAGTATATGCTCCCAACCGTCGCACCGCGGTTAGGGCGTCCCGCCTAATAAGTTCGGGAGCCAGGCTGCAAGCTGTAATAGTCAAGCACTAAAACCTTTTCAAATCTCCCTAAAATTGCTCCTTGGAGCATGCGAGGGGAGGAACATGGTAGACGAAGAAACAGTAGTCGTAAGAGATTACCCTATAGACGAGCCTGCCATCATAGTCCACGGGGGCGCGTTTTCTAAAGGCGTAGACATAGGGGATTGGGGAGAAAAAGCATCTGCTGTCGCCGAAAAAGCCGCTCGCAGAGGTTACCAAATACTATCCGAGAAAAAGAACCCATTAGAAGCAGTCGTCGAGGCTGTTAAGGTTCTTGAAGATACATGTTGGCTGAATGCTGGCAGGGGGAGCATACTAGATGCTTCAGGGAAAATCTCGATGGACGCCGGATTAATGAGAGGATGGGATCTTCAATTCGCTAGTATAGCAAACGTTTCATACCCACTACACCCGATAGAACTCGCTTATAGGATCCTCCAAAAAACCGGCACGTTAATCCTGGCAGGACATCAGGCCGACATAATGGCGGCGTTAGAAAAGTTAGAACCCCACCCCGGCCCTTGCCCTCGAGCATACGAGCGGTGGAGGAAAGTCTTAGAGCAACGAAAGAAGAGCAAGCTCGCGAAACCATACAACCAGCTATACCCATTAGGAGACACCGTCGGCGCAGTCGCTACCGACGGCAACCGGTATGCCGCCGCCGTTAGCACTGGCGGAATCCTCTTTAAGGTTCCCGGACGAGTTGGTGATTCACCGCTTCCGGGCGCGGGATTCTACGCCGACTCTCACGGCGCAGTAGTTGCAACAGGAATAGGGGAGACTATAGCTAGGTTTTTACTATCTTATCGGATACTACGTTCGATCCCCAATAATGTCAAAAAGGTTTTGGTCGAGTTCACGGGATTGATGGGGCCAAGTACAGCAGGAGTGATTTTTGTCGGCAAAGAAGTATCGGGATACGCGTATAATGGCGGAGGAATGCCTTGGGCCCTCTGCACTGGAAACAGTTGCTTAAAGGGATGGAGATAGAGAATATTTCTCTATCCTGTTTTCTTAAAGAGAATAGGCGATTCTTTCACGGTATAGCCGTTCTCTCCCAGTCTCAACTCTTTAGGTGTAGTTATAGGGAAACCAAAACTTTCAGCTGTCCGAGAAGTCGTAGAAGGAATCACCGGGTGGAGCATCACCGTAGCTGCCCGGATCAATTCAGCCAACGTGTAAAGACTTTTTGAAGGATCACTTTGTTGCCAAGGCTTGGTCTCGTTAACGTACGCGTTTCCTTTACGTAGGAGTTCTATTGCCGTTCCTAAAGCCCTTGAAACATCGAATCTCTCCATTTCCTTTGAATAAGAGTCTAACGCGTTCTCTATAGCCTCAGCGATACCTTGTTCCACGCTTGTAGGCTCAAGGCGTCCCTTTAGTTTACGTTTCACTAATACGCCTACTCGTCTAATCAGATTGCCATACACGTCTGCAAGTTCAGTGTTATAGACGTTGTCGAAGAGTTCTTGGGTTACGTCGACATCCTTAGCCATGTTCATGAGTCTCATCAATATGTACCTTGTGCCGTCTACGCCGTATCGGTCTACCATGTACTCGATACTAATCACGTTCCCAGCCGATTTACCCATCTTTATCCCGCGGTTCACTAGAAACGCATGTACCAATACTTTCTTGGGGAGGGGTATATCAAGGGCTTTCAGTACGGAGAACCATATGACCGTATGGAACCAGAGGATGTCTTTACCTATTACATGGTGTGCAGCTGGCCAATAATGATTGAAACGCTGGAGGTCATCAGGGTATCCTATCGCACTGATATAGTTGAGGAGCGCGTCGAACCATACATATACCGTGTATTCCCTGTCAAAAGGAAGCTCTACGCCCCAACTAACCCTCTCTTTAGGACGTGCGATAGAAACGTCCCGTAGCCCTTCCTTCTTAAGCCTATTAGCAACTTCTACAGCATAACTTTTAGGATAAACTATTTCGGTTTTTTCTAGAACGTCTAGCATGAAATCCCGATACTCGCTTAACTTGAAATAATATGTCTCTTCTTCGAGCCATTCTAATGGTTTCTTATGTATAGGGCAATGAGGCTTGTCATCGACCACCTCGTATTCCGTTTCACTATAATACTTCTCACAGCTAGCGCAGTACCATCCAGAATATCTATCCTTGTATAGTAGCCCTTTCCTGTGTAGTTCAGAGATCATCTTCTCTACCGTATGGACGTGATAGTCATCGGTAGTCCGTATGAACCAGTCATAGCTTATGTTGAGTAGTTTCCAATATTCCTTGTAGTAAACGACCATCTCGTCCACGAACGTTTTAGGGTCCACACCCTTTTTCTCGGCAGCCCTCTGAAGCTTTAACCCATGTTCGTCTGTTCCTGTAAGGAAGAAAGTATCATCGCCGATCATCCTATGATACCTAGCTAACGTATCAGCGAAAACAGTAGTATATGCATGACCAATGTGAGGCCTGGCGTTCGGATAATATATTGGTGTAGTAATGTAAAACACGCTCATCGATATGTTCACCCCGCCATCTCTAAGAGAAATAGGGATACAATAATACAAGTGTTTTAAACTAATACTGTTATGCAATTGAATCCCACAAACTGGAAGGTAATGGTTTAACGCCAAACGTAGGACGAGTGTTCTTCACCAAAACCTCTACCCCGCACCTCTCATAAGCCTTTTCAACCTTCCTAGCAAGTTCCCGCGAGGACTCTCCTTCCCGAGGTAGGATAATAATGGAGGGACCTGCACCACTAATCGTCGCGATACCATCCTCTTCCCCGACAGCCTTGGAAACCTCAGAGAAGCATGGGACAAATCTAGACCGACTAGGAACAATGACAACATCATTCATACCTAGCTTCATGAGCTTTACATCATGCCTCGTAACACCTAGAACCAGCGCAGTCAAACTTGCCAATTGCCGGACATACGTTTCCAGGTTAATATGGCTAGGTAGAACAGAACGCATGAAACTGGTCTTCCCCCCTTTAGCTTCCACCCTAGGAACCGCTAGGAGGAATTCAGGCCATCTAACCTCGATCCTCGACACATTAAAGGGGCTAAAAGAAGTGATGAAAACATAGAAGCCCAACACACTCGCGGCAACATTATCATAATGTTTACTCCCGCTTCCAAAAAACTCGCCTTCAGCGGCAGCCTCAACCAACCCTATAGGATCAAGGTGCAAATTCAATGCGAGGGAAGCAGCGTACGCCGCCGCGGCAGCGGAAGCACCACTACTCCCCAAACCCATAGACACAGGAATACCCTTCCAAACCCGTAATTCGACGGATACTGGGCCGGCGAATCCAGACTTTGAAATAATGTTTTTGACTGCGCCCACGGCAGTGTTATCCCCTCTTACATCCTTAGAGTAAGGCCCAACGATCTGTGTCGAAATAGAACCGGACCCCGGACACGTCTTCACGCAAACCCTATCGGAAAAGGCGTCAAGGGCGACCGATGCAACGTCAAATCCAGAGCCTAAATTAGCCGACGACATTGGTGCTTCGGCGCATGCTATTCTGCAATCTTCAAGCATCAACCAAGGATCACCTTTTCCACCATTTCTGGCTCCAAAGGCTCACCTAGATTAGCACCAACCATCATAGAATCGGGGTCTTTTAATGAATGGCCGGTCAAAACAAGCACAACAGGCTCCCTAAGCGAGGCTCCCTGGCTTGACAACTTGAACAGACCAGCCAGAGAAGCAGCGCTAGCCGGCTCTACACCTAACCCCTCATTCCTGGCTAAGAACCGATGGGCTTTAGCTATCTCCTCATCACTAACGCTGATAAACCTGCCACCGGACTCTCTCACCGCTCTGACTGCCTTAGGCCAGTTTACCGGGCGTCCTATTCTTATAGCAGAGGCGATAGTTTCCGGTTTATCCGTGAATAAGGGTTCTTCTAAACCTCTCTCCCACATAGACGCTAAAGGACTAGCCCCCTCTGCCTGGACGCCGATCATGGTCGGCATCTCACCTTCAACGCCCGCGTCTAGGAGTTCCTTGAATCCTTTCCATATAGCAGAGATGTTGCCAGCATTACCAACAGGCACAATGACGGTGCCGGGCATCCCACCAAGTTGCTCGTATAACTCAAAGGCCAGAGTCTTCTGACCCTCTAGCCGAAATTGGTTGAAACTATTAAGAGGATAAACAACTTTTTCCTCTTTCACAAGCCGCATTATAACCTGCAAAGCCACGTCAAAATTAGCTTTGACAGCTATAGTCTTGGCGCCATGGAAAAGCGCTTGGGCCAATTTACCAACCGCAACTTTTCCATAAGGCAACAAGACATAGGCATCCACGCCTGCCCTAGCAGCATACGCGGCTACACTAGCGGCAGTGTTTCCCGTGCTTGCAACCACGACTTTCCTTATGCCATTCTTTTTGACGAGTGATATGGCGACCGTCATCCCCCTGTCCTTAAAACTGCCGGTAGGATTGGCGCCTTCAAACTTACCGTATGTCCTTATCGACACAGTTTTAGACACATTATCCAGGTTTATAAGCGGGGTTCCACCCTCCCCCAATGATACTATATCACCATCCCCTACAGGGGGTAACATCCTACGATACCTCCAAATCCCTAATAAAGCGGAGGTTATAGGCTCCCATTCAATCTTCTCGTAAACCACGTCTAGAAGCCCACCACAACGAGGGCACCTAAACAGCCAGGGATGAGGTTCATATTCCCTGCTGCACCGCATACATCTTAACCTGAACACTATTCCCAATCCTACCCCCCAAAGAGTGGTTGCTTATGGGAAACCGATCGCTCTCAGACAAAAAACAGTTTCTCGTCCTACTCTAATAGCTGATCGTAGTTGAAGATAAGGAAACGCCAAAAGCCCAGCCAAGCTTTGCTGTTGTGGGGCCCGCGCAGTTTGGTGTGGTGCCGCGGCCGGGATTTGAACCCGGGTCACGGGCTCGAGAGGCCCGCATACTTGGCCGGGCTATACTACCGCGGCTTGTCACTTTATTGGGATCTAGCATTCACCTATCAAGCTTCGTTCGGGGTATTTATATCTTCACGACTGCAGAGCCGGGTCTTTATTGCTAATCTGATTATTTCAACTAGGAGCATGAACTGGCCAATATCCGGGTACATCGTCCCCCCGGTTACCCCGGTCGAACGGATCTGTGAGGCTTCCACTATTACCAATGGTAGAACCTTTATGGAGGTTGGCGTGTTCAAGAGAAACCCGTATTCTCCGATTAGGAAGAGGAGAGTTAATAGAACTGTGTTGGCATGACGTGGTTTACTCGATAAGCCATAGTATCCTACATAAAGTAATACGATGAAGAATAGAGAAAACGCCGCTGCCTTCTCGTTTCCCGCTACAGCTATAACTGTTGGTGGGATACCCACTAATGCAAATAACATAAGTTCGACTGGCCTGTAGTCTTTCTTTACTATCTCAATCATGCATTCAAACATTTTCAAAACCCTTCATCCCCTAAAGCCCATGTTACCCCGCCTAGGTCCTTCTGGTGATTCTGCGTGAGTCAGTTTTATAATGTGTCGGTGCCGCTAGGGGTCAAATAGAGGGTTACCTGGCCTGGGTAACGAGGGTAAGGGGTTCACTATGGAAATAACAGATGTGCCGAGGGAGAAGGTCTACAGGATTATAGTCTTAGTAACCTCGGCGATATTCTATTATGCTCATTATCTAGGATATATGAGGGTTTCAGATGCGGTTATTTCGGCGATATTCCTTGGGGCGCTCTACTATTGGTTGAAGGTTAGCTCTTACAAGGAGATGTCGTCGAGTGAGATCTACCAGTACTATACAAATAGCATGATTTTCATGTTATCTACACTCTATGCCATAATCATGATTCCCATGGAAGCAAGGGGGCCCTGGGGAATTCTTGGCGCACTAGCCTACGCGTCTCTTACGTATGCCGCCGGTAACTTCGTCTTATGGCTTAGCTATATTTATGAACATATGAAAAAATATCTGGCAGTTAAGAAAGCGGAGCGAGAGCTACGGCGGAGACTACAATTACGTAAACCACCCCTGCTAAAACGTATAGATCCATTGATGATCTCCTTTACCTTGTTGCCACTAACCATAATGACGATATTCCTACTAATCCCAGTAACGATCATAATTAAGAACGCCTTCATCCCACCCCAGGGAAGCAGTGACTACCTGTACTGGATCAAAGAGGTTTTCACGGGGACAAACTATGTGCGACCCCGCCCGTTAGGCGACTTCTTCGTTGTAGACAATGTGGGAGGCGTTCCAGTACTCTATCTAGGAGGAGCTAGGATAACCTGGAATATGGGTATACTCATAAACAGTCTCATCGTAGCGACTACAGTAACGCTGACAGCAACCTTGTTCGGCCTTATACTAGCCTTCATTATGGCGAGATACGAGTTCCCAGGAAAAACAATAATGCGTGTCCTTGTTCTGGTGCCAATGTTCATAATACCGTTCGCGAACGGGATCGCGTTAAAAGCCCTGCTCAGCTCGGAGGGCTTCCTGTCAGTATTGCTTCATGATTACCTGAAACTGCTTCCATGGAGAATTCATCTACAAGGACTGGCTGGAGTGATGTTCCTCCAAATAATGACATTTACACCTATAGCGTACTTGAACTCCTACTCTTCATTCTTAAACATTGATCCTAACCTAGAAGAACAAGCCGAGAACCTGGGTGCCAAGGGGCTAAGGCTCTTCTTAACGGTAACGTTGCCCTTGGCTCTTCCCGGCATAGCCGCTGGCTCAATACTAGTCTTTATATTTAGCTTAGAAGATCTAGCCGGCCCCATAGTTTTTAACGAGCACAACCTCTTGAGCTATCAGATCTATTCTCGGCTCATAAACGAGGCTACACAGGGACGAGTATTGCCTGAGATCGCCGCCGCTGCAATGATATTATTGCTATTCGCTCTCATGGGGTTTGCAATAATACGTAGTTACGTTAGCTTGAAGCAATATGCTATGATTTCGAAAGGGGGTCGATGGAAGCCGAGAAGCCGGAAGCTTAGTCCTATAGGAACAGTTTTCGCCTATATCATTCTACTCTCGATTCTCATGATAGCTTCTGTTCCACAAGTGGGAACGATATTGTTGACGTTTGGATTGCTCACTCCTTATGGGCAGTTGACGCCTGATACGTTTACCACGAATTATTTTGTGAATATTTTGGAGAGTCCAAACATTAACGTGTATATAAAGAACAGCCTGCTATACGCGTCATTGGCCTTGCTCCTCATGCTAGCTATCTCCATACCGGCCGCTTACGCCGTTTCCAGGGGACGAGCGAGACTACTAGCGATTCTCGATGCACTAGTAACTCTTCCAATAGCTATACCGGGACTAGTGGTGGCTGTAGGGTTATTCTACTTCTACTCAAGCTGGCCATTCAGGGGAACCCCGTTTGACCCAACCAGCATTAACGTGTACAACGCTATGTATGTTTTAGTGGTCGCTTATGGTGTTAGAAAAGTGCCGTTCATGGCTCGATCCGTGTTCGCTGGGTTACAACAAACACATAAGAGTTTGGAGGAGGCTGCTATGAACCTCGGAGCAAGTAGGGCTAAGGTGATAACATCAATAGTTATACCCTTGATATTGATGAACATTCTTACAGGAATACTCCTGGGGTTTATCTACTCCACAACCGAGGTGAGCGTCAGTATAACGTTGGGGGGTATAAAGCAAGAACAAGCACCTCTTACATGGTATATGAAGCAGATGGTAATCTCTGGAACCCAGGCCGTCTATAATGTAGCCGCACTAGGCACGCTGCTGATCATCATTCAATTGGTAGCTGTTATGATAATCGTGCTAGGGTTCAAGCAGAGCTATGCGTTTATATCGCTCTAAAATGTGGGGTGGAAATGAAATGGTGAAGGTAAGACTGGAAGGTATAACCAAGATATACGGAAACATTGTAGCAGTAGATAACATGACCCTCGAAATAAGAGACGGAGAACTCTTCACATTTCTAGGACCTAGCGGTTGCGGTAAAACAACAACCCTACGCCTAATAGCGGGATTCGAGTACCCCGATAAAGGTAAAATATATCTAGACGAAGAAGACGCCACGTACATGAAACCCTATCAAAGAGGCACAGCCATGGTATTCCAGAACTATGCACTCTGGCCTCACATGACCGTATTTGACAATATAGCCTATGGCTTAAAATTACGTAAAATACCAAAATCAGAAATAAAGGAAAGAGTCAAACGAGTTCTCGAACTAGTAAAACTCGAAGGCATGGAAAACAGGTATCCAACACAGCTGAGTGGCGGACAACAACAGAGGGTTGCACTGGCAAGAGCATTAGTAGTTGAACCCAAACTACTCCTCCTCGACGAGCCCTTAAGCAACCTAGACGCAAAACTACGAGTGGAGATGAGAGAAGAAATAAAGAGAATACAGAAGGAGCTGGGAATAACAACAATTTATGTAACACACGACCAAGAAGAAGCGCTCACCATAAGCGATAGAATAGCAGTTCTCAATAAGGGAAAAGTACAACAAGCAGGCACGCCTTTCGAAGTGTATAACAGACCGAGAAACATGTTTGTGGCTACTTTTCTAGGAAGAAGCAATGTGGTAGAGGGAACGGTTGTAGAGACTTCTGGGACAAAAGTAAAAGTCGACGTGGGATTCGCAGAACTGTGGGGAGTAACGAGGGAAGAATATTTAGAAGCAGTACAAAAAGAAACAAAGGTTGGTGTAGTCCTCCGCCCGGAACATTTCACGCGCCTACCAGGAGAAAACGAGTTCAACGAACTCCAGTTAAAGGTTATATTCACAATGTTCGCGGGAATGCGGCAAGAGGTGAAAGCCCTCATAGACGATACGGAGCTCCTAATCTACTATCCACCCACAATAATATTACATCCTGGCGATATATTCAAGGTCTATATCCCAGTGGAAGACACAATAGTACTACCACTTTAACATGAAAAATACTAATCTCATCCCCCAAACTCGGTGCTAGACTTTTTAGTCTTTCCATCATCTAACACTTTTACACGGAACCAAAGCATAAGACAAATAGCCCTAGCACCGGAGGTTTGCAAAACTATGAAATCAAGGTATGTGATCATACCCCTGCTAGTCCTCCTCATACTCCAAACAGCCTACTTCAGCGCAATAGCAGAAAACAATGAACCCCTAGGGTGGGAAAACCCTCTACCGACAACGGATCCTATGACATCGTTCGTTGCATACGTACAGCCTGGCTCGACAGCAGTATTCCATCTACGAGACCCAAACTTAACGGTTGAGAACTTGTCCATCTTTACAGTATACTATACGATCGACGGTGGAACAGCGAGTCTCCACGTCTACAACCAGACAGTTTCCTTCACTCAAAACGGTACTACACTAATAGTGGATATACCATATGACGCTCCACCCACGGTATACGATGTCATACTAGTTTCCAACCAAGGAATTTACAGGCTACCCCAAGTGCTCTGGATACAAAACTCTTGTCCAGATAAAATACGTCTAATCCACATGACCGACCAACACTATGACCTCAACCCCGGATACGTTGAATCTGGCTTCATGTTAGGCAAGCTACTCGGAGCCGACGTATACTTCGGTACTGGCGACTCTACAGATACAGCCACAGAGGAACAGGCAAAACACTATGTACAAGACAGAAGTATGCTTCTCTACGGTGTACCAGCATTCGAAAATCCAGGGAATCACGACCATGAAAGCGACCAGGCAGGAGCAAAATATTTCAGGAAATATATAGCGCCCGAAGTCTGGTATAGAGTGATATGCGACAAATACCTGTTCATAGGGCTCAATACTGGAAAAGACAGGCGAGTGATCACACAAGAACAGTTAGACTTCCTCCAAGACATACTACAACAATACAGCGATATACCAGTCAAGATAATAGGGTACCACCATCCATTCTTCTGGCATGACGGAAACCTAACCTCCACATACAACGATCCCGGAATAACAGACTACCTAAGCACAGGTTTCTGGTACGGCAGAAACGCGAACATATCACTAGAATTCCTCAAACTCGTCGAGGAATACAACGTTACACTAACGTTACAAGGACACGTCCACAGTGACAGCATAGTAAAATTCACAAGCACCTGGACAAACCACACCACATACTTCGTCACAACCACGACAACTGGAGGGCCGCACGCAAGAGAGGTTTACAATGGAGTACAGATAATGGATATATACGAGAACAACACAGTCACATTCCCCTTTGCTCCCCCAACATTCGACATACCAATAGTCCACGGAGTTAATAGGGGATACTTTAAACTAGCAATACCAGTCCAAACAAGTTACCAATATCACTTTAACGCATTCCGCTACGCAAATGACAACTACACCGCCAACGCCCTGTTCTTCGACAACAGCCTCTACTTCGACATAAACGCACAGTACAAGATAATCCGCTTCCCCTGGGGTGGCGGAACGCCGCAATTCTACATAAACACATCCGGGAATGCTTCGATCCAAGTAGTTGATTGGTTAATGCCTGGAGACGGATACATATACCTCCTACTAAACATATACCTCCCACAAGGTTCTACCGGAAGCCTTATAGTATCTAGTATACCCGACAACAATCCACCACAAATAGAATATACTATGAGTATTCCACCTACACCAAACCCGGGTCAGAGAGCTACATTCTACTTCCAAATATCCGACCATGAATGGGGGCTGAAAGACATATCGGCCATGCTATACACTCCAACCGAGACAGATACAATATCCTTAGTAGTCAGCGGGAACTACTATATGGCATCCTTTAATGTACCAGAAAATGGCACCTTAACAATAACGGCCACCGACGTAGCCGGGCACACAGCCAACTTTTCACTATACTTCATTAACGGAGAAATATCACTAACACCGCCAGCTCCATCCGGCGGCGGTAACCAGACCAACCAAACCCAGCCCGGAGGTACTACCAATCAGACAACCGGTGGCGGCACTTCAAACCAGACTAATCAGACTACTGGCGGTG
>WAOQ01000004.1 GCA_015521205.1 Desulfurococcales archaeon | reverse complement strand
GATGTGTATAAGAGACAGCCTCGTAATCGTTAAAACTTGGAAAGATAAAAGTGATTTGGAGGTTATATCTCCAAACCCTGCTTAGCCTGTCCACTTGTAAAGTACGACCAGCACGATTTGCATATAAGAGCCGTCAGGGCTCGAATACGCGCATCCCGGGAATATCTTCTCTACTTGGAACCGATGGAGCATAACCTGTGTTGGAAGAATCTGGTTGTTTATGTTGAAGCTACCACTACCATCGGCGTTGATGTGGAACGAGATAGTACCTCCTTCCAGCAAGTTGGATAGCTTGTAACATCCGCCATAGACTACATTGGGATTGGTAAGTTGGAAGGCACCGTTGACTAGTAACCTGTATATCAACGCACTTCTAGCCAGTTGTACGTTTTCTTGTGGTTGACCCACAAGTCCGGGGAAATTCCGCCAGATGCCGCCATAGAGGCTCGAATAATTGGTCTCATAGGGTGTGCCTACGAATGGATCCACCCTACGTCCTATTCTAAGCATTTGGAAGCTTTTAGGCCAGTCTTCTCCGCCATGACTTATTATCTTGTACCCATATGTCTTATAGAGGTATTCTTGAACATCGTTTGATGGACTATTGAATACAGGGAAGACGTATATACGGCTGGAATTGGCTGGACGGTATACGGAGAATATCTCATAAGTTAGTATATACGTCTCGTTAGGTTTAGCCCCTATCTTATATAATAAGAAGGAAGCAGCGTCCTCGTTACCCGTTAAGATTCTAGCCAAGTAACGTATCTGGGTTTCGTTTAAGGTAGCTCCGTCAGCCATGGTTTTGCGTCCAGTGTTGACTGTTACCCAGTAACCGTAATCCCACCACGTTATGATCAGGGCATCCCTAGGTGTGCTCTCATTGATATATTTGAGTGTATTTTTCCAAGCATCATTTAACGGCACTATGGTTGTCCCATTGGACAACCTATATGGCCCTAGCCCTGATGTTAGTATTTGCGGTGCATGGAAGCTATTTACCTGGTAGCTCGTATCGAATTGCAATGCTATGCTTGCACCAACAAGTAAAAGTATAGAACCAGCAATTATGACTGGCAATGGATCGACTTCCCGCCTAGCCTTTTTAAGTCCTAGTCTTGCAATATCAACTCCACGTTTTAGTGATTTCTTAGCTTTTTTGGACAAGGCCGTCTTCTCTATTTCGCCAAACGCTAGTGATACTAGGTCTCCAACAAATATTCCGGCAGCTATTGTTGAAATAGTAGAAGAAAACTGTGTAAAATATGATAAATTTAGATTTGCATAGAAAAGGCCTAAAACACTGATGTATATAAGCGTCTTGATGGGGTTTACGTGGCGTCTAACATAATATATATAGGCCAATAAGGGTATACCCAGCAAGGCAAGTATTAGGGCTACACCGTATTGATTCACTATATAACCTATCGATGCAGGCTGGTTTTCCTGTACAGATTCAACCAGAGGACTCAATCTTCTTATGCCAAAAGCCGCCAGAACTCGTCCTCCCAAAGGTAAAGCACCAGAAAATATAGCTACCATGCCAAGATAAGCGGTGCCCAAAAATGAAACAAAATATTCTGGTTTACCATAATCCCTTTTCCGAAGCTCTATCCAGATCCAGTTTAAAAATAAAGCATATATCATCAGTACACCAATGTTACTTACAAAATAATTATACCCTATTTTAGGGTAGGAACCAGCAACTATTATATAACCCAATGTAAGGACTAGATGTGCTTTCAATATCTCTAGGTCATACCCCTTAATTACTAGCGGATAAATTATCAGATATAAGGCAAGCAGTGCCGTTACTATATGTACACCTCCCCAGAAATATGCCACTGTCCCAGCCACTATGCCTGCTAGTAAAGAATATGTCAGTTTATTCTTTGGTTTAACTTCCTTATGCGCTAAATCCAGTAGTATGAAGGCGCCTAGTATGATGGGAAGAGCAATTCCAGTCTTTTCTACGAAGCCAACCGTAGTTCTAGATACAGCACCAGGTGACACGGCGAAAAGCGAAGCAGATACTAGACCGCCCGTATAGCTACCAGTCAGTCGTACCACTAAATAGAAAGCTAAAACTACAGTTAAGACTCCCGCAAATACCGGGAATAATGCAATCCATTCTTTGAGTGTTAGACCGAAAACTGATCCTATAGGGTACGTTGCCGCTGCTAACCAAGAAGGACCAATGAACTCTGTTGCAAGAAAATTTCTACCAACTGGCCACCAGAAAGATTCTACATGTCGGAGTCCAGAAAACGCTAAGAGTCCGTGTTTATGGAAGTAATCTGCTATCCAATATGCGATCCAAGGATCGTTTGCATCGAGTTCGAGACCGAAATTCTTTGCAGGTAGGTATCTAATGTAACCGCCGACTATTGCTATTATTAATAGAAGAGAATAACCAAGAATCTTTCTGAATCGTATAGCGGTATCTATGATTAATGTGGATATTTTTCCTAATTCGTAACCGCCACGGCTTTTCCTTTTTTTCTCGTTACTCTTTCTATCCTTATTCGGCAAGGACATCACCGTCTTCCCTTTTCATGCACTCCTAACTAGACCATAAGAGTCATTGGTACCATTAATATGTGATTGCCTGTCCTCTTGGGCCTTAACTACTTGAGACCCGTACTCAAATAATTATTATAGCAGATCTAACTGCCAATACCGGGTAGAGGAAATATAGATGCTGATTTGTCGGACTGGGAACTAGCTCGTCCAAACCTGGTTTGAGAGGTGTAATATAAATGAGGAAAACACGTGTAATTATAATGGGTGCGGGAGGAAGGGATTTCCATAATTTCAATGTGTACTTCCGGGATAACGAATTGTATCATGTAGTCGCTTTTACCGCTTCCCAGATACCTGGAATACTGGGACGGCGGTACCCACCGGCACTCGCAGGAAAACTTTATCCCTCAGGAATACCAATACTGCCGGAAGAAGAACTAGAACGCGTAATCAAGGAAAATAATGTCGATATAGTTGTACTGGCTTACAGTGATCTTCTCCATGCAGATGTGGGAGAAAAATATAGCAAGGTTCTCAGCGCCGGGGCCTCCTTTATGATACTTGGCCCAGCCGAGACTATGATACCTAGTTCCAAGCCAGTAATAGCGGTTACCGCAATACGAACCGGGGCAGGGAAAAGCACTGTATCCAGATCTATCGTCTGTGAGCTAACCTCGCGTGGATATAGAGTTGGCGTGATCCGACATCCCATGGCCTACGGTGATCTTGAAGCTATGAGGGTTCAGGTTTTTGAGACATTTGATGATCTAGACAGGTATGGCGTAACTGTTGAGGAACGCGAGGAGTACGAGCAGTACATACGGATGGGTCTCAAGGTTTATGCTGGAGTAGACTACGGCGATGTTTTGAAGGAAGCAGAGAGAGATGCCGATATAATATTATGGGATGGAGGCAACAACGATTGGCCACTTATCAAACCGGATTATATGTTAGTAGTAGCTGATGCGATGAGGCCTGGACAGGAACTCGGTAGTTTCCCAGGAGAAGTTAACTTTAGAATGGCAGACCACATAGTAATTAACAAAGCAGATCAAGCCTCAGAAGAAGCCATAGAGACTATTATAAACAATGCTAAACGGGTAAATCCGAGGGCGACTATTTCTATAGCGTGGAGCATCGTTAATATTGATAAACCAGAACTTGTTAAAGGAAAAAGAGTAGTTGTTGTAGAAGATTCGCCTACCGTCACCCACGGCGGCCTCCCATACGCAGCTGGCTATGTCGCGGCTCAAAATTATGGTGCAGGTGAGATTGTTGATCCTAGACCTTATGCTGTGGGTGTTATAGCGGAAATGTATAGGGAGTATAAGCATTTAGGCCCGGTGGTTCCTAGCACTGGTTATACGAAAAGGCAACTTCGTGATCTAGAGGAAACCCTAAACAGGGTTCCCGCCGATACCGTTATTTTAGGGACACCTGCGGATATAACCAGGCTGATAAATATAGACAAGCCAGTTGCCCGTGTGACATATGAACTTGAGATAAAGAATGGTCCTAGCATAAAGGATATAATAGACAGGTTTCTTGGACAAGTGAAACACAAGCTCCCTTAAAACATTGTGGGGTCAAACACTTTATAACCTATCCACTCTTTATTAACAGAATACTGGCAGGAGGTCTGCAAGATGAGTAGAAGGTCAAATATCATGGCCTCTTCTAGGGAAAGCTTCTTGTCAATGGTGCATGTAGTTAAATACAGGCCAGAATCAAAATGCCCCTATTTCCAGATGTGGAAGGTAGAAGATGGATACGTAGCACACTGCAAAATCCTAGAACGTAATTTGACGCGCCATGAGGTACAGTTGTGCGAAGAACACTGGGAAAGCTGTCCTATAAAGAGGTACGGCGATCTAATTCTAGAGGGTCTTGAAGATTAATTTTCAAATTACACGATACTTTTACAATATTTATTAGTTATGTCGAAAAGGATCCTGTATATATCTCTCAATACTATCAGTGCCTGACCATAAAACGCTCGCAACACATTATTACTCTGCATATTGGTCATGACCTCGTACACTATATCCCTCAATTTTGATAGACGTATGCAACATAGTAGATCGCTTCCAGAAGAAACCGACGTTCCAACGCCTTTGACTACTCCAACCATCTTTTGTTCCTCGTAAAAAGAATCTCCAAGCAGTTCCAGCAACTCCCGTAGAGCATCACGAACTTTTACAATGTTCCATAGATTCGATTTTACTAGGTGTGCACGGTCGGCCGACTCGAATTTAGTATGGATAGCAAATAGTTTTAAGTATCCATTAACTAGTTGTTCCAGGTGATTATGGTAAGAACCCAACAGATATACTAGGCCACTACATTCGGCCTGAATGCCCACCACCTTCCACCATGTATTATCTTTCACAGCGATATGATGCTAATAAGGAGACTGACCTAGCTCCTTGAGCCTCTATTAGTAAAGTTTATGGGGTTCGATTAAGTCATTTTACAGCGGCTTAAACGGCTGGATCTTGAGGTGCACCTGGATGGCGGAGAAAAACGAGAATAACGAAGAAATCAATTTGTCTGTACTCTACGACGATGAAGAATTAGTTGTTATGACAGCTCCTAATGAGGAGGAGCTTCGGGATATACTTGTTAATATTCTAATGGAAGGTCCTAAAACCATACGGCAACTCCATAGCGTTCTCTCAGGACTTGCGAGCGAAGATAAGATTAGACGCGCTTTAAATATGCTAGTGGAGGAGCGGAAAGTCGACTATGATAAGCAGGGTCGATATTTCCTATCCGATGGCACAATAACCTATTACGAGGATTATGAAGGTGAATATCCCGAAGAACAATATTTGTTCGATGGACATGGTTTCTAAGACAAAAATAGTATCTATTAGGTAAACAAAAATATTTCTTTTTATATTCACCAAAACATTAACTACGTTTAGGCTGTAACCTAGGCCTAACTTCCAGAGGCTCATATTCAAGATATTTGTCTTCCTCCGGAACCATAATTTCATCCTGCCCTACTAGTCCCCTAGTTTTCGCATATTCCATTAGCAGATCGTAAGGAAGGCTACGTAGCGGTGGGATATCGTCTATGTAGCCCTTTGCCTCGCGGAGCCATTTAACCAGGTCTTCTATAAGGCCGCCATTTACAATGAGTTCGAGTATGTTGATCCGAGTCGTTTCTTTCATGGAGAATAGCCACCTCCGGTACGGGGGTTGCCCTCAGAACATACCAGATATTAATCAATCATTGGGCTGCATAGCCTTGATATTATATAGTGCACAGCGGATATTAATGGATTCCGCCCGTATTGGTAGCAACATGAATATATGTTTATTCAAAGAAATAACACTGGAGAAGAGAGTATAACTAGAACACCCCAAACCTCAGTATTCCATGCCATTATTTTACTCCCATCCAACGGGTAAAACGGTAACAAATTGAAAAGAGCTAACCACAAATTTATTTTTACAAAAATTTCTAAAAATGAGACATGAATAAAGTATTCCACGATTAACACGATATATGCCAGGAACAAGTTCGATATCGGGCCCACAGCAGCTATAACACCGTTTTTCTCCTTACCCAAACCTAAATAGCATCTAATGGATGTATACCCAGGTATCAGAATAAGGAATGGCAAAAACCCCGACAATATGGTGACAAGTACTCCCCAAAGAGTTACTACATATTCTGAATGACAACCATATTTTCTACCTTGTAGACGATGCATGTATTCATGGACCAACAAACCAATTACAACACTGGTTATAATCGCCGCGAGATACTCGGGTCCAAGATACCTTCTATAGCCAGATCCTATGAACGCGAATACTATAGATATGGTGCCAAAGACCCATGAAGCCGGCTCACCCACTATCCGATGCGATCTAAACAATTTTCCTCACCGTCTCTTCGCGATACCCAGTTATTACACGCACGTAACCGTGAAAACGTGCGTTTAATATGGGATCTCCGGTATCTACATGTAAAACCCTTAGTTGTAACATCTTACATTCAGGGGCCACTATTATCAAATCCTCCTTATCGAGATATTCCAGAACCCTCGATGAGAACGCTCGAGCACCTCTACCCAGTACAAACCCCTGCCCACCTATAGGCGTCACGACCAAGCGTGGTTTTCCATGATCTCTTATGATCCTCAAAATATCCCTTTCAGATAACTGCTTACCAATTACCTTACCCTGAAAAACAGCATCCACGCCAAACATGCTACCATTTAAACCTAGATACTTCATTATACGATATATGGTCGGGCCGGAACTGAACAAATAGACTCTATCCAGTTCCTCCTCCATCATTTCACGTATGTATTCTGCAATACCCTCTATGCCTTCAAGGCATCCTGGCGACTTGGAAGGTTGGATAAGATTTTCCACATAAGGTACATAGAGATCTCCGTAATGGTAACGTTTCCCAGCCAAATATTCTAAAACCGGTCTCTTACGAAGAACTGTCCTTCCATTTATGAAATAGTAAGCCACCAAAGCGGCATTTTCGGGGGTCGACGCAAACACGCCGCTGTGTATTTTTACGCCTGCAGGTACCCCGAGCACCGGGAGCGGGGCTCCCTCCAAGGCTTCTAATACATCGCGTGCGGTACCATCGCCGCCGACGAAAACCAATAGATCTATATGTCTAGAGAGGACTCTTGTGTAACGAAGTGTATGACTCCTATTTGTTGGAAATACTATTTCTTCGTTCAAACATATTGTGCTCACACTGTTCCTAGACAATAGTCTTGTATAAGAGCAACCCATAAATGACGGAGCCGCAATAATTTCCACTGTACCCGGCTGTTCCAATAGTTCTGAGAATCTTGAAACAAAGGTATAAGCAGCTCTAGGGGATAACGGATACCCGCCTCTAATAATAGCTTTCTCCACGATGCCATCGCTCCCGGGGAAGCCGGCGGGCCCCCCTATACCAGCTATTGGATTGACTATGAAGCCCAGTCTAAACATTCTCCGGCCCATCCCTCCAAGCTATTGGTCAGGTACTAGTATCCCGCCTTTAGGGGATAGTTAATTATTTCCCACAACAAACATTGAGACAATAGCGGGCGTCATCGTCTAATGCAACTTAGGCTTACGGGGGAGTACCGAATTATGAAACGACGTGCGATGATTTTCGGTAGGTTCCAACCGCTTCATCTGGGACATATAGAACTCTTTAAGTGGACCCTCGCCCGAGGCTTCGATGAAATAGCAGTACTCGTAGGCATGGCCTCTGAAAACTATACCCCCCAAAACCCATTCACGGCAGGAGAAAGAATAGAAATGATACGTATAGCTGCCGAGACCACTGGCATAGGGCTCGACAAGATAATTACTTCCGCTATCCCTACCCTAGAAACAAACATTGGATGCACATACTATGTACTAAGCTACGTACCAAAGATTGAAGCAATAGTAACACGAAACCCGACCATCGCCAGAATATTCAAAGATGCTGGCTATAAGGTACTAACCCCCCCACTATTCGATCGAGAAAAATATAGAGCCACACATATACGCAGACTCATTGCACAAAACAATCCAGAATGGCGCAGACTAGTACCCCCCGGCGTAGCAGAGTACATAGAGGAAATAGGCGGCGTGGATAGGATAAGAGACATCATGAGTAGCGACTAGAGAGTATTTATCTAGGTTTAAACCTCAATATTCCCACAAGCCCGCCGAACGCTGTTTTAATCCATTCCGATTCAGGGACACTTTTAGGTACAACGACAACTTTTGTCCCATACATTTCTGCGAGATGTGAAAGTTCGTCGACATCCTCCCTATCTTCATGTATTATAATAGCCTTTAACATGCCAGACTCCAAGGCGCGGCGTACGTCCTTTTCTCCGTAAATAGCCATCCCGGTGTCCTTAGCTAGATGGAGTTTGAATTCCTCTATAGCGTTAATAACATCACGGTACTTCTGCGCAGCTATCACATCCTCAGCCTTCATTACCGCTTCTTTTAAGCCCTGGATACCTTGATATGCCACGTCAACCAGCTGTTTAGAGACAAGCTTCTTCAACCTATAATCAAGGCCACCTTCTGATAAGAAGTCCCGTTTAGCGTATCCTGGCCCTGCCACGATTATACCTTTAAGTTTACCCTTCTCATAATAGGGGAGGAAATACTTGTTTACACGATCACCTATCCTTTTATAGAAGTTAGATACCATCTGCTCAATAATACGATCATATCTACGTTGGCTTTGCCCACCCATCTTATGTTTGCCTGGAATATAGTCTGATACCTCTTCGAGTACTTCCAGTCTGGAACCCTTCAGTAAACCTATAGTAGCCTCGTCGCGCTCGACGACCACAATACCAATAACATCCTGTTCTTCAACCATATCCTCAAGGAATTCCAGGTGGAACTCTTTATCCGTCCTATAGAAATACACTGGAACCTTCTCAGGGGGTGAAAACACGTAACATACAAAGTCGCCGGTCTCCATGTTCTCACCGCAGAAGACAACAAGACCGTTTGGCGGCACTTTCTGGATTTTGGATAACCTATCTATAGCCGCGGACAAGGCACGTTGGACTGCATCCCTAGTCTTCTTTAACTTAATGTTATCCGTTATCGAATACTCCTGCCTAAGCATATTCAATACATCGCTAAGCGGTCGTCCCGGCGGGATATACAGGCTAAGCAACACGGTGGCGGGGGCCTTCCACTGTCTGAGCTCCTTTATTATTTCTATCAATTCGCGCCTCGTCGCCTCTAGCCTAGTCGACAACTCCCTGTCACACCCTCACTATGCACATCAACAAGTAATTAGGACATCTTAGGCATATAATAGCTAACGATACCCCCAACTCGAGAAGAACTTGGAGGGATACATATGAAAACAGCTATCATGAAAACAAAACTATGCAAACTACAGAATGAAATAATAACCAAGGCATTACACGTGCTCAAACAAGGAGGACTAGTAGTATACCCTACAGACACTGTATACGGGATCACCGGTGACACCACCCCTCAAGGGTTAAAAGCTGTATATCAAGCAAAGGGTAGACAACAAACGAAACCTACCCCTATACTTCTATCAGAATCACACATAGCAACATTACTCGTTGAAACACCACCCATTTTCTGGGAACTAGCAAGAAAATACTGGCCTGGACCTCTAACAATAGTGTCCAAAAAACTCCCCAATACGCCCCCGATCTTCAGGAAGTGGGAAAAAATAGGTGTAAGGCTACCAGCACACCCCATTCCCAGGATCCTAGCAGCAAGCCTTGAAGGATATATCATAGGCACGTCCGCCAATATTTCAGGGTTGCCCACACCATCAAACCCAGAAGAAATAGAACAACAAATCAGACAAAACTGGAAGGGCCCCCTCTTAATAATAGACTGCGGGCCCGCAGAAAAGACCCCGTCCACAGTTGTGGAAATAATAGATAACAAAAAACTGCGAGTACTACGTCAGGGTGCAATCAAAGTTTAACCGGGGGGTTAAATCTACATACCGACACACTAGAACCCGGTATCACTCCACCAGTATCCTAAACACCTCCAAAACACTAAAACACCAACACGGTGAGAAAGAGTGTCAAAACCCTTCACCACCGAGGTACATATTATACTCTACAAAGGGCTCAACACTGAAAGTGCGATAGCAGAACACGCTATAAGAGACTTCACAAAAATGATCTATGAAACCTATAAACTATCAATAGAGCTGACCATCATAGAAGTCCCGGAAATGGAAGACGGGCTCCCAACGGTCACTATAAATGGAGAAAAAATTGTTGAGGGACGAATACCCGGCTTTGATGAACTCGAGGAAGCAGTATTCAACCAACTAAAAGAGAAAACTATACTTGGGCCTGCAGGCTTCCCACTCACACCAATACCTCAAAGCAACAGTGAAAGTATAGCCTTATTCGCGTGAAGCCTATTTTCTGCCTGATCCCAGACAGTGCTCTGGGTGCCATCAATTACATCATCAGTCACTTCTTCACCACGCTTAGCTGGCAAACAATGCATAAAAATCGCAGTCTCCTTGGCATATGACATTAACTCCCTGTTGACCTGGTAGGGCCTTAGAAGCTCCATCTTCTTCTCAGCAACGTCTTCCTGGCCCATACTCACCCATACATCAGTATAGACCACGTCCACCCCCTTAACGGCCTCCACGGGATCCTCCATCACCGTTATCTCGGCCCCGCTCTCCAAAGCCAATTCCTCAACACGATCCATAACACTCTTCTCAGGCTGTAACTCTCTCGGAGAAGCTACGCGCATGTTAACCCCCAAAATGGCGGACGCAAACAGCAAACTATTCAAAACATTATCCCTCCCGTCACCCACAAAAGCCATCGTTAGCCCACGAAGCCGGCCAAACTTCTCATAGATCGTAATCATATCAGCCAATGCCTGTGTCGGGTGAGTAAAGTCGCTTAATGCGTTAATCACAGGAACATCCGAATGCTCAGCCAATTCCTCCAGATCACCATGGTCAAAAACTCTAGCAACAATACCATCTACATACCTAGACAAAACCTTAGCAGTATCATGTATCGTCTCGCCACGACCCAGCTGCAAGTCTCGCCATCCTAGATACATGGGATGGCCTCCAAGCTGGTTGATAGCCACTTCCAGGCTAACCCTCGTCCTAGTACTAGGTTTTTGGAAGATCAACGCCACGGATGCCCCCGCCAATACCGGTATAACACGCTCTCCAGCATAGTACCGACGCTTAAGCTCCAATGCATGCCTGATAAAGTGCCAGAGCTCCTCAGCAGAAAAATTACACAAACACAGCATATCCCTACCCTTCAGATCATATATCGACAACAAGGACCACCCCCTAAATCGGTAAAACATCTAGGATGCCTACATCCAAGCGTCCCGTCACAACAATACACGCACAACTACAGGATTATAACGCTTAACACGCAACACACGGTTAAGAGGTGTCAGGTAAAATGCAACCATACGCCAGGCGGATGAAGCTCAGAGCAATAAAAACAGCACTCTTAGAATACATAAAGAATAATTTCACACCAGCCGAGATCCAAGAATGGCTATACGAAGAGTTTGGAGTCAAACCAGGTAGGAACGACTGGAAAGGTCTTGAACGTACAATCCTTAAATCCGACGAGATCACACCACAGGACATCGTGATCCTTTTACGAGAAAAAAATATAGAACCAGACGAAGGGGCTTGGGATGCCAGTCCTAGATACACTCTGCGAGGCTCTGGAAAAGGTTAGGGCAACAGCACAAGCACCACAACCCCCAGCATTCACCCTTGGGCACGTGATACTATCGCTCAAATACCTAGATCAAGCACCACACAGCCGAGAACTGCTACGAGAACGCTTAGGCTTGGGAGAAGGATCTGTAAAGACTCTAATAAAACACCTCAAAAACGAAGGACTAGTCAACGTTTCCAAATCCTATGGAACAATAATAACTCCACAAGGCAAAGAGATCCTCCAAAAAATCGAACAGAACATAAAAATCCAACAAAGCGAATACTTCTTCGACAAAGAGTACGTTATAACCGTCAAGGACGCAACACCTCCGACAGATCTAGTTGAAGTCTACCTGCTCAGAGACTACTTTGTTGAAGAGGGATGCCGCTCCGTCGTAATAGGCGGCTGTCTAAACGGCAAACCGATATTCCCCGGCATACAAGACGAATATACAAACAGTATAAGGAAGTATGCCTGCCCCGGCGAACAAGCTATGAGGAGCCTTACATTCTTCTGCCCTGAAGAATGTTTCATAAGCTGTCTATCAGCCATACCTCGTTTGATTCTCAAGCATCACTGTAGGTAATCAGCTCCTATCGTAACAATCTACTACCAAAGATGCTTCTTCTTTGTATCGTTTTTCGGGACTTTCGATATGTATTATTGTCTGTGGATGTTTGATCTTGATACAAACCAATAATAATACAGTGTTCAGAAAATAAGAAAGAATGCATTACTCGCTACAGTAATATTTCGATTTACAGTAGTAGAAATTATAGTGAAAGTCTGTTCAATCCTCGCAAACGTCTGCTATGAGGTCTTTCATCTTCCTTGAGAGTCCGACCCTGATCCCCAGTTTTGGATCTGTGTAAAGATAGATGACATTTTTGGATTGTAGTTTTCTCAAGAGTTTCATGAGATAGTGGCTGTCAGCTTGGAGTAGTTCCTGTATTTGGTCGACGTACATGTACGTGGATCCCCATTTTGCGTAGTGGAAGAGAAGTGTTTCTAGGATTTCTATTTCCTCCTCAGACAGAAGATCGCGGAAGTCGTCTATGATTTGTTTTAGACATTTTCCATGGCTGGGTTTTCGTGATCTCTTATTTTGTTGTTTATTGTGTTCTTTATTTGTTTCGTTGACAATGAATGACAAAAGTTTATCGGTATCCAAGTCTTTCTTAGGCATTCTCTTGTCTTTTCTTGTCTGGCTAACGACTTTCTCACCGATCAGCTGCTTTGCTATGGCGATGTACTCGTTAACCCTGCTTGCAAGGGCTCTCTCAACGATTTCTTTTGCTAACTCCTCTCCTTTAGGGGTTAGATACCATAGACCTGAACTATATTCGAGTAGGCCTCGTGTCTTCCAATAGGAGAGGTAGCTGGAAACATACTTTGTCTCTAGGCCTAGGTTAGATGCTATCTCTGCTGCTTTCATCGGACGGGCTAGGAGAAGGACTAATGCTGCCTCCACTACCTTGCTCCGGGGGCCACCCCGGTGTTCTTTGCTTTTCTTCTTTAGCTCCTCTGTTATAAGTGAGATTAAAGGATCGGTTTCTCTCACTATCTACCCCTAAGGATATTTTGTCTATTCTAATCTTTTGTCGGTACGGCATGGTGATACCATAACGACGGTTTCGTTTGGTAGGGTAAAGGAACTAATCACGGGCGTTTAACCCCCCGGTTAAATGGGAAGCTAGGATAATACTCTTTCTCGAGTCATAAACAAGGTTTTCTTGTCAGAAGAATGAGTCGAGTCGTTTTACCCGGAAATACTCTCTATACACTTTGCTTTTCTCCAACAGTTCTAAACCGACGCGGGTTTGGGAGGATACATATCTTTCCAGGTCTTTCCTCGTTTCAGGTTTATAGGGGGGACTAGCTAATGCACGGCGGACTGTTTCCCTGATGTGCCAGTTTCCGACTGGGGCATAATACGAAGGATAAATTTCTCTTAGGATGATGAAGGATGCTCTCGCTTTCCTCCTGTATAAGTGTTCTATGACCGGGAGGCGGGCAGCCATAAAGCCGCCGTCCATCTTGTCCTGTCGGCCTCTTTCGTCTTCGTGTACAGTGATTATTATATGGCGTCTAGCCCCCCGGGTCCAGAGCGTTCCCGCCTGCCAGGCCTCGATCCAGTCTCCCTTGTAGGGTCCGGGGAGTAGGATTATGACGAACTTGTTTCCTAGATAGTATGAGGTGTAAACTTCTATTGAATTAATTGTACGTTTAGAGCGTCGTACTCGTTCCAGCATTCTACCGGCTATTAGTGTGTCTACGGCTGTGATGGACCACCTGGTCGGTACTAGTCTCCTGTTTTTGGGTAAACCTAGCATTCCCAAACTGAATGCCCTGGTTATCGTGTAAATATCTACTCCTGAAGTGTAGAGTATCCAGGCAGCTTGTTCGGCTTTTACCTCATCGTAAACAAGCTTCTCTAAAGGGCGAGGGGGCGCTGGGTTCCCCGTGATTTTTATTTCTCTGGCCTTACTTGATGGTCCAACAGGTTTTGTTAGACCGTCGAACCGTAGTTTTGGTACAGGCTTCTTTTCAAGAAATACTTCACTGTCTACGGTCCTGTCGGATACGGCCGCGAAGGCTATCTCCCGGTCTAATAACACCTCAGGGTTCCGCGCGTCTAGTATTAAGGTGCCTGATACCAAGCTTGCCCTGAGGCTAACTATCTTGGGCAAGGGAAAGCGTTTCATACTCCAGGTTAGGGGATCATCGTGTAGTTTTGGATTATCGGAATCGGGAGGGACAGCGTAGTAGATGCGAACCTTTGGATACCCGAATTCTCCCACTAGGGTTGAGGGCGGCGTTTGCCCCTCTACTTCTTCGCTGATGAGGGCGGTTGCTGATACGTTCCATTTGAACCTCTCGAGGATTGGACATCGTGGAAGCCCACAGAGGCGTTTGTAGCCTTTGCATATGGTACATAGCTTGGGGTTTATGGAGGGCAAGCTCTCTTACACCTTTATCATGATTGTTGGTCGCTATCTCGTTATTCTTCTTCAATCTCTAACCTTTTCTCTTTTAGGTCCTGGTAGATCCTATCTTCTACATCGTCTGTGGTTAGGTAGAATTTTGCTAGGATCAGGTCTCCCTCTTCTATCACTGTTGATTCAGGTGGTGTTAGAACCCATTTGTCCTTCTTTTGGACTGCCAGCACGATCGCCCCGAGATCTTCTAACTCGAGGTTTGTAAGGGTTGTCTTGGGTCCCTGGTAACGTAGTTCTAGTATGGTTTCTCTACTTTCTTCTCCAGCCTCTTCTACTACTTGGCGGGCCGCGCCTTTGGTTGCCGTTGTAGCGATCATTGTTGCGGCATCTCCGAGTGTTTCAAGGCTTTTAGCTACTATAGAGACGCTTGGCCCGTATTCTGCTATGGCCGGGTTGTGATGTGTGAATGATTCTCTGAGGATGTCTATGAAGAGGGAGTCTAGTTGATCTTCTAGGTCCTTTACTAGTGAGACTAGTTTGGTGTCGCCGTTGAAGAGGCTGTGGAAAGCGAGGTCAAGCATTAGTTGTGCATGGTCATAGAGTTCTTCCATTTTTTCCGAAAGCACGTCTCTTAGAACGCTTTTTTCTAGTTCTCTGACAAGTTTTTGTACCTCTACATCTCCTAGAACGCGGGCTAGATCTTCGATCTCGTCTATGCTGCCTCTAGCTATGACGACGTCTCCGGGCCTGATCTTGGCATCGGTGCTGGGTGCGAGAATGTATCGATCTCCGCTTCGTAGTACTAGGACGTCTATTCTTGAAACGTTTTCCTCGAGGGCCTCTATTTCTATGCCTGCCGGAGGGACATCCATGGCTTTCACTAGGACGGTGAGTTCGTCGCCTCGTAGGATGGCGTCCCTGACGGCTGGGTGTACGGGGATGTCTCTTAGAACTAGTGCGGCTATGTCGCCTGCGGCGTTGCTTATTCTGTCGAATGCTACTCCAAGGCGGATTATGGGGACTAGTGTTTCGGCGGTTGCTGGGGATCGCCCTGCTACGATTACGGTGTATAGGAGTTGTTCTAGGATGCGGTCTATCTCTTTTTCAAGGTTTAATACTTCAAAGGCTGTTCTCCTGTCTTTCCATACGAGGCTGTAAAGGGCGAGGTCTATGGCTATTCCAGAGTAGTCCTTGAGGAAGAGTAGGAGTGAACGTATGCTGGTTACTCTCAACCCGTCTTCTTCCCCCGTGTTAAATTATGGAGTGCAACTGCTAGCATGGCGGTGGCTGGTAATCCCTTTGGTAGATCTGTTATTGAGACTTTTTTGCCTAATCTCGCTTCTAGTGGTTCGAATCCCGAATCGGAGCCGTCTATAACTAGGTAGAAGTCTGTTTTAGACTCGGACTCTATTGGTTCGCCGGTAGGTGTTAGTAGATATAGCTCTCCTTTCACGATTTCTACTAGATCGCTTAGTTCAGGAAAGACTGCGATTGCGATCCCGTGTTTCATAGCGTATTTGAAGGCTTCTGGTATACCAGATTGGGCTGCGGCTCCGTATACACGGGTAAAGTATACCGTGCTTATACCGTATGCTCGCGCTATTTTGATAGTCTCGATAACTCTGTTAGCGCTTGCAGTGTTATTTAGCACCACTCCCTGTAAAGGCATTAACATGCACCCCAAAGACGATTGGAGCCTCCTTCATTATTTACAGGTTCTTACCTAGGTGGAAGGTTCGCTTGGGGGAATAAAGTGTTTAAGCAGAAATGAGTTTTAGGACTTGTTCTGCTATTCTCTTGGATAAGGGTGGGGGTACCGCTTCTCCCACTTGGTTATATTGGGAGTCTTTGCTACCGACGAACACGTGGTAGTCGGGGAAGCCCATTAACCTTGCTTGCTCTCTGACAGTAAGTAGCCTATCTTCGTATGGATGCACGAACCTGGAGGTGCCCATTACTGTGGGGGCCGGTTTTTTAGGATGAAGTCTTATGTAGTTGGGATATTTTCGACCGCCGGCGCCGGTATACCGTATTAAGGCGTCTCCCCAGCGGAGTTTTGGGATGTTTCTTGTTTTTCTAGGCGATAATATCGTTTCTTCGTGGTTAAACGGGTATGGCGCTCCTGGAGGGGGGAGACCTTTTAGTGCTTCTTCTACTGGTATGGGATCTTCTTTTTTCAATGCTATCTTGAAATTAGCGACGAAAACTCGTCTACGCTTACTGGGGACGCCGTGCTTTTCGGCGTTTAGAATGTTGAAGTAGACTTCCCCATAGCCTCTTTTTCCCAGCTCCCGTTCTATGCTTGAACGTATATCGTCATCAAGTATTCCTGCCACGTTTTCGATTACAAAGTATTCTGGCTGGATCTCGCCTATTAACCGGATCGCGTGAAGATATAATCTTCCAGCAGGATCCTTGTAAAGCCGGTCTATGGGATGTTTTTGCCTGTGAGGGTTTGCAGCGGTAAACGGTTCGCAGGGCGGGCTTGCCAAGACGACGAGTGGTTTTTTCCTTGAAAATTGGATGAGTGAAAAACCGTTAAGCGTGGCTATATTTTCCTGGAGGACTATGGTATGGGGAAAGTTTTCCTTGTAGGCTTTAGCTGTGGGGGGATGATTGTCAACAGCTACGAGTCCCTTGAACCCGGCTTCCTCGAAGCCACGTGAGAAACCGCCAGCCCCGGAGAACAAGTCTATGAAGCTGGGGGTTTCATCGTTTCTCATCTTCCATTATCTCCCTCTCAAGTTCGCGTATAAGGCGTCTGAGTATTTCTGCTCTTAGCTCGCTATCCTCGTCGACGACGAGTTCGGTCCCGCAGCGGGGGCAGATGAATTCATAGTCATAGGCTTGATTGAAAGTGTACCTTATCCTACATACTGGACAGTAGTAGAATTCGTTTTCTTGTTCGTACTGGAGCCTGATCTTCAGTTTTTCTAATGCGAGCTTTTTGCGTGCTAGCAAAACAGAGTTTAGCATGTTTTTGTTTACGTACCAGAAGAACCGTGTTTCCCCTTTCTCGGATTTTCCTCGTCGGTATCTCACAAGGTCGTTCTCGAGGAGCTTGTTGAGTACCCGTCTTATCATGGTTTCACGGAAACCTAGCATTTTACTTAGTTGTTCGTCGCTTAGACCTTTGGAACCCGCTTTTGTGTATAGCGTGATGAATATGGTCGCTGCTTCGTCGGGATCTATGCTGGCTAGCCATCTCTTTTCGGTAGCTACAGAGCCTTCCATCTGGAATCTTGGGTTTTTGACTTTGATGAACATTTTCTTGACGAAGCGCCTCATCATGTCTATTTCCTTTTGGTCTATTTTCGGCGTTCCGTTGGCATCGTTTGGCTCGGGTTGTGTTGGTTTATCTGTGCTCAACGTGTTTCCCCCTTGGGTGCGGTATGATGTTCAGTTTGGCATCGCTAAAGTATGTATATAGTTGCCTGCCCTTATATAACCTGTCTAAGAAGACCGCTAAGGCAGCGACTTCCGAGTGGGGCTGGTTTCCTATAGCTATATTATAGTCTGCTTCTTCATAGTAGAATGGATCGACTTTTTCACTACCTACTATAACTAGTTTGTCTTTGCTTGAAACCTGTATTTTAGAGATGATTTCATCGACTGGGAGTCCATACATTGTTAGGTGAATAACTTCTCCCCCTAACCTTTTCCATGTTCTTACATATTCCTTGGGTTTTTCTACACATGCTATTTCCATGGATCCTCCCCATTGTTTCAATGTTCTTGTTAATGTTTGGATGACATTCGGATCGCAGATCCCCGAAAGTAAAAATCCGCTAGCACCGAAAGCGCGAGCTACAAGCGCTACGTGTGTTGTTATCCTTTTATCTCGCTCTGGCCGATGACCTAGCCTAAGTACATAAACATGTGTGCCCATACCAGTTACACCTTATTCTGTTTTATCGCCTTTCTTATTGTTTCGAGTAGAAGAGGAATGTTTTCCCCGGTCTTGGCGGATATGGGGATGAGCCCTACTATATTGAGGCCCCAGTCCTTGTGTGCACTCTTAAAAAGCGTCGTTATCTGTGAGGGCTCTATGTTTTTCTTTTTTAGAAGGTCTATCTTGTTTAGTGCGATAATTATTGGGTGATGCAGAGCTCCAATCTTTGCCAATACATTTATTCCCGCCTCAAACTTTTCTTGTATAGACTCCTTAGATTCTGAAGCATCCAATACGAAGATAATTATGTCCGAGTTTACAGTCTCTTCTAGCGTGGCGTTAAAGGCTTCTACTATGTCGGGAGGTATATCCCGTATGAAGCCGACGGTGTCTATAAAGATGACTTTTTGAGAGTCTATTAGTGCTGCTTTGTGTTTGGGTGATAGTGTGGTGAAGAATTCCTCGGCTACCGGTTTTGATTCGCCTGTTATTAGGTTGAAAAGACTTGTTTTTCCCGCGGAAGCGTAGCCGACTATAGCTACATGCGGATAACGTCTTTTTTCCCTGGTGGTTCTCCTCCGTTCTCGAACCTTTCTTAGTTCCTTACGCAGTTTGACTATTCGGCGCCTTACGTGTCTGTAATATTTTTCTATGTCCTGTATGCCTGGTCCCATGAATCCAGGTAATTCACCTATCCTCTTCCTCCTGATCCATTCCCGGATTAATGGAAGTAAATGTTGTAGTCGAGCCATTTCGATTTGCATTATTGCCTCTCGAGAACCAGCATGTAGCCGGAATATTTCCAGTATCAGGAGCGTTCTATCCCACAGTTCTACCCGCGTTTCCCGGGTTATCTTATATATTTCCGATGGTTTCGGCTCTCCATAGAATATTATTATGTCTGGTTTTAGCTCCTCAACAAGATAAACGAGCTCTTCCAGCTTCCCCCTACCTATGCGGCTAACGCTCCGCAAGGGCATAATATGTACTATTTCAAGACCGGCAGTAGTTGCGAGAGAAAGGATTTCTTCTATATACCCCCTATAGATCCGGGGGACCAGGAGTATAGCCTTTTTCATACTACTTTAGTCCCTCTTCCTTAATACAGCAACATCTCCAAGTGTGAGGGTTGTCTTACCTCTTGATCTGTCCTCTTCCAATTCTTCCAATTCTAAATCTGAGTCTACTATAGGCTCTAGAAGCTTAACCTTGAGTACACGTTCTAACCGTCGAGCAAGTTCAAGAGTTGGACGTAGCCTTCCTGTCTCGATCTTTCCTAGGGTAACCTCTCTTTCCTGTACCTTTCTTGCAAGCTCGGCGCGGGACAATCCAAGCTTTTCTCTTGCTCTTCGGATACGTTCTGCGTAGTCTTCAACAACTTCGTATCTGTCAAGCGGGATCTTAGAAGAACGGTATTGTGGTTTGCCTGTAGGTTTGCTTGAACTGCCGTGGCTTTGAGACCCTGGTTTCGTGGGTGTCGTTTTACGGATAACCGGTTCGGCTTTCTTTGTCTTTCGCGGTATCTTTATTTTACCACTTCTAACGAGCTTAAGGTAGCAGGAAGGGCAGACTGTGAGTTCCGCTCCCTCGATTTCCACAACATATTTTCGTCCAAAGATGGGTGCACCGCATAATTCACAGTATTGAAGCCCGGCCTTACTTTTCAACTCCTCTCCACCTTCCCCACAATGGTTCCAGGGATAACCTGTTCCAGCTGAGCAAATATAGTTACCCCGGGATATACCGCCTATATACTCCGGTATACGAACGCGATTACGTGAGCAATCATCCAGTCGGTTAGTATATAAAGTGTGGGATACAAAAAGCTATGACGGTGGGAGCAATTGTCAATGGCGAAGGACAATGGAATTATAGTTTACGATGACGGTGAGAACGAGGTAAGCGAAGAAGAATATCTGAAAAACCTCGAGGAAGAAGTTCGTTATCTTAGAAGACAAGTAGCTCAATTGAATGAAGCGAGAATAAGCCTTATGCGTGAGCTTGAATATTACAAACGAGAGGTTGAGAAGCTTCTTGCACCACCGTTGATCGAAGCCGTATTATTAGAGCTTCTTCCAGATAATAGAGCAGTTGTAAAAAGCACCACCGGTCCAAATCTTATCGTGAATATTAGTGGCAGCATCGAGTTGTCAGCCCTTAAACCCGGCACGAAAGTGGCTCTTAACCAACGTGGGTCAGCAATAGTAGAAGTATTACCTGAAAGAAATGATCCCTATGTGCAGGCGATGGAAATAATCGAGAGACCAAACTACCGGTACAGTGATATTGGTGGCCTTGCCGATCAGATACGGCAGGTAAAAGAAGTTATAGAGTTGCCATTAAAGAAGCCGGAGATCTTTAAGGAGATAGGTATAGACCCACCGAAAGGAGTCCTACTATATGGTCCACCAGGCACGGGCAAAACCTTACTTGCAAAGGCTGTGGCTGGGGAGTCTAACGCGACTTTCATACGAGTCGTAGCTACCGAGTTCGTTCAGAAATTTATCGGTGAAGGTGCAAGAATAGTACGTGAAGTTTTTGCCTTAGCTAGAAAGAAGGCTCCAGCCATCATATTCATTGATGAAATAGATGCGATCGGGGCAAAGAGGGTTGATATCGGCACTAGTGGGGAAAGGGAAGTCCAAAGAACCCTTATGCAGTTGTTAGCTGAGATGGACGGATTCGATGATCTTTACAATGTCCGTATAATAGCCGCTACGAACAGGGTTGACATACTAGATCCGGCGCTACTAAGACCGGGACGATTCGACCGTCTAATCGAGGTCCCACCGCCGGACTTAAAGGGTAGAATCGAAATTTTCAAGGTGCATACTAGGAATGTTAAGTTAGCTCAGGACGTTGATTTTGAGATCCTGGCTCGTTTGACAGAGGGAGCTACGGGAGCCGAGATAAAATCCATAGTTGTGGAGGCCGGGTATCAGGCTATAAGACGTGGAGACACTGCAATAACTATGAGTGACTTCCAGGAAGCTATACAAACCGTCCTCAAAGATAAACCTCTAAGACCCATTGCCTCCCAGAAGAAGAGTTCGTCTCAAATGCTAGTGTTCTAACCCGTATCTTTCGGGGGTAACTTCACCCCCATACCCTTCACAAAATCAACAACGAATACGAGATAGTCTTATCAACTTTCTGTCATAATACCATCCGACAACTTGGTGTTTGACATGAAGAGAGTGAAGATCGACCCTGACATGGAAGAATTTTTACTGAGAATTCTTGAATACCAGTTTGACATAATGTTTGCTAAAAGAGCTTTGAAGGAAGTATCCGAAGTGGAGATTGCTAGAAGCGGGTCACCTAGATATTTCTACTCAGGGAAAGAGCTCTTCTTAGTGCTTCGACCGTCAGACGGTCTGTTTTCTTTAACGCCAAGTTCTGCACGGCTTTTACATGAAATAACGTCAAATGAATATAGAGTTGTAGCTGATAGTGGTGTGGTACTAAAAGGTTCGTTGCTAGCACCAGGTGTTCTGGATTGTTGGGATGGGATAAGGGGCGGAGATGAGGTTCTAATAGTTTCGCCCGACGATCAACTTATGGGGGTTGGGCGGGCAAAAATGTCGTGTTCTGCCATGAAAAGTGTTCCGAGAGGAGAAGTGGTTAGAGTTAGGCATGCGTTAGGCTGAGTATTTCTACAGTTATTCCTTTCTTGGAGATTTTTTCCTTCAGAGAATTTGCTATGTATTTTAGACAGGGCATGTTTTTATCTGTAATTGCTATTTTTACATGTTTTATATTCTTCTTAATGAGAAATGTTATTATAACTTGTTTCGTCCATTCACACGATTCCCAATCTAGTATAGGGGGATATGAGATTTGTGGGTAAGGATAAGTCCTGGATAGGTTCGAGGGTATCAGACCTATTATTGGTTTAAAATAGAAAACGTTGTTTTTGCCTGGGACGGCCCTATCTTCGGGTTCTGGTACGATTATAATATTGTCTACCTTTATGTCTAGTTTACAAATTAGATAATTTAAGTGACGTAAAATTATGGGGTTCCAAGTATCTTTTTTGTCTAGGATTTTTCGGCCTCTTGTGTTGATAGGAGTTTTGGGAGTGTATTTTTCAAGGTAGGATGCATACTTCCTAAACTTGTCGAATAACGTGTATGTGCTAGGGTGGAGGGACGCATATTCCCTTAACAGTTCCCACAATCTATTTTCCCGTATCGCCTCTTTTGTTTCATTAATCGAGGCTTTTATCTCATATAAATTGTGTAATGCCAGTAAACGTGTCCTTTCGTTTTTATCCATTTCAAGCAATTCCTTCGGCGTATACTTTAGACATATAGGCGTCGAGCATGGCATGTATTCTAATTTTTCTAGCCTATGCACCCCGTTTTTCGTCATAATCCTATTGTCTCTCGCATATAGTATATAGGATGCAGAGTCGAAGGTGTCAACGCCCAGTGCCACCATGAATGGTATGAGGAGAGGGTGTCCAGCCCCGAACAAGTGGAGCGGTTTTCCCCAGGGAAGGATTTTTCGTGCAGTATATACCATATCTCCTATTATATCGTATTGATACTTTTCTAGGAAAACGGTGGGGCTACCCAGGCTATACATTCTATAGGGTAGCTTAACCGCCTCTTTCGCGCTATATTCTAAAAGATCTAGGAACCGGCCGCCTTGTAAAGGGAGAACCCATATTATTGGATCTTGGAGAGGATCTATTATTTCCAATGCTTTCCGTGCACGTCGCAGCGTTTCTGTAACCGTCTGTTCTGCTTTTTCCTTATCCACATTTCCTGTTGGTACATCGAGTATGACGCCTATATCGCTTCCTATTCTCTTTTGATATCTAAGTACGGTTTCCTGTTCTATGTCAACACTTCCATATTCTAAGAGTTGATATGCCCCCGAGTCTGTCATAACTACTCCGTCGAATCCTATGATTTTGTGTATTCCTTGTTCTTCAGCTTTAGCGCCAAATCGTTTGTAGGTTAGGTACGCGTTTGTTATAACTTGTTTGAACCCGATGCTATCGATTTCATTCGCGGAAACTTCTTGGCGTAGCGGATCTATCACGGGGAAAAGGGCGGGGGTTTCGATTTTCCTACTTTTAACTTGTATCTCTCCTATTCTCCCTGCTAAATCCACATGTTTTATTCTAAACATAGCATTGTATCCCCTAGTTTTGAGTTAGCTTTCTTGTTTCTTTTTCATGTATTCATTATATATCGCGTACACACTATTGAGAAGTGGTCCGCTGCCTTCAACGCCTTTTTCCGAAACAGTAATTTTCCTCATTATAACTACGGTGCCTGCTTCTTCTATGACGGTAACGTCGTATTCTCGTAGACCCAATTTTTTGATTACTAAATCTCTAAATTCTTTTGGATCAAATAGTTTCTTTTCTGTTTCTATTATTTCTGATATCATATTTCCATTAATTATAACCGAGGGAAATACATTTCCTTGACTATCTTCAGCGTTAACTAGTAAAAGATTAAACGATTGGATGTCAAAACCTTCAAGTTTACCAGTATAGTTGCGTCCATTCGCTAATACCACACGTATTTTACGTCCTACAAGACTGTTCATTTTTGTCATAATTTTGACGTTTGGTCCACGCACGGTTCTACACCTTTCTCGAATACCTATTGCACTATGCTATATTAGGTTGGTGGGTAAAAGGTCGCTTTTAAATTAATATGGGTTGAGTTGTCAAGTGTATCGTTGGTGAGTATGAAGTGGTTGCTTTGGAAATAAAGGGTAAAGTGATGGGATCCGAACCTGGAAAGATACCCGCTACAACTATATATGAGATAAACCTAGAGAATGGTGCTCTGAAAATGGATCTTCCCGATACACTCGTTAGATTGAACCCTGAACAAGAAATCAAAGTAATATTTACAAAAGATATGGATAAGGAGCTAGTCGATAAGGCCGTTTTCTGTGCTAAAACCAGGTTGGTTGAAAAATCCGGTGAAAATAAAGTAATCGTCTCGGTAGCTGGTTTTGTATGGGTAATCGAAAATAATGATGTGGCGGAGTATATGACTGATAAAGAAGAGGTTTATGCTTGTATAATCTAAATTGCACCGGATTACTGTCTGCAAAGCATTCTATGAATGGCACAAATCCCCCCGCTTTTAGTGTTTTCCCCAAAAAGTATGGGGGAGGAAGTGTACTTTGTGGTTAAATATAAGAACGTTTTGATTCCTTTAACGGGCACTTTAGCATCATTGACACTAATCTCTTATGCTCTCAAACCAGGTTTCAGCCCGTATTTTTTGATCACTACAATGCTGATCTTCACGATTATTGTCCTTAGCAACCTAAGCCCTTTTATTAATAGCCTGGGATTAAGGGGTCTTATTAAAAGGAAAGTTGAACCTTCTCAACTTTACATAATAAAATATACGATGCCTGATTCTACGATAGGAAGTGACACGTGTGTAAAATCTATTGTTAAAACGAGATCCCAGACTTCCAGATCTAGAATACTAGACCTAACTGACTACAAGAACAATATTTCATACCTAGTAGTAATTGATGACACGAACAATGCGAAATTTGAGGCGGAGGTATTGTACACCTCTATTCTAGCTAGTTGCTCTAACGTAAGAGTTTTGGAGAAACGCCCGGTTCTCGAAAAAGAAGAATACATAAGTTCTATAAAGGATATAGTTAGTGAAGCAGGATTCGCTGTTAATCGGACAATAACAAGCAGAACCAAGATTAAACGATATGTGGATTTAGACCCAGATATCTCCTTTGATATCGAGCTAGGAAAGACGCTTAATACAAGAAATGTTATAAAAGTAGGTTTAGCCTATGAGGAACTTCTCAACAGGGTCGCTGTTTTTGGTTCTACCGGAAGCGGGAAGTCCACGACTTTAGCAAAAATAATTTCTGGGCTCTATAATATTAAGGGTAAGAGAAAGACAGGTTTTTTGACGATGGTACTAGATTGGCACGGTGAATATCCCCAGATACTTGGCAATTTAGGAGTATCCGACTATATAGTAATCGACCCCAGTCAGGGAGAACTTCCAATAAACATCTTTTGCTATGATATATTTGAACCCGAAAATATTGCTGAAGTACTTTCTTCCGTGCTGAGTCTGTCGGTTCCTCAAACAGCTTTTTTGACGAGAATAATATCTTCTCATAAGCCTCTATCGTTCAGAGATCTATACAAGCTTTTCCAGGACTATATACCCAGCGAAGGCTACTGGGATCGTGAAATAAAATTTTCAATCGAACGCAGACTTTCACTCATCTCGAACAAACATAACAAAATTCTATTTGAAGGAAAATGTAGCATAGGTTCCCTGAAAGAGAAATTGAGTACTCACAGACCAATAATAATCGATCTTTTTAAGATAAAAAATGGGTTTGTCCGTCGTGTTTATGCTTTCCTTCTAGTCGCGATGATGTATCAACTGAAGAAAAACAGGTTGTTACGGGGTGATCTAATCATATTTCTTGACGAACTGCAGAATCTAATAAGCTTTAGAAACGAGAATTATCCCATACTGGAAGAGTTGGTCGTGGAAGGAAGAAAATTTGGTGTTTCGATTGTTATTTCGACTCAGAATCCTTCTAAACTAAGCGCTGATATAATAATGAATACTGGCACGAAAATCATACATTCGATTCGTTCGGGCGTCGATTATCAAACAATAATAGGTGCTACAAAACTGCCAGATGACATAGCGAGTCTTCTACCCACCTTAGATACGGGCGAGGCGATACTTGTATCACCGAGATATAAGAACCCCCTTTTTATAAAAGTGGAGTTATAGGATTTTCAGATTCTGAAAAATAAGGGACTCTATATCTGTGGCGTACTTTGTTGCGGTCCAGTCTATATATCCAGAATCTATCATCGACCCACCGTCATGAAGGAAATCCATTAAATGATCAACCAACTCCTCAGATTTGACACCAGAGGTATCTATTTCTAAGATCTTACTTGTGGTGTAATTATAGAGTTTACGAACCTCTAAAGATGGGATACCAAGATACTCGGCCTCAACGTTCTCAAGGATTTTTCGGAACCCCCATCCCTTTGAACGAAGGCGTTCGTAAAGTATCAGTGGGTTGGTGCGTAAAATGACAATGTGTGTTGGAGTTATCACGTTTGAGAGTATGCCCGGCGTGTGAGTTTCTATGATTATGCATTGGAAATTTTCCCATTTGTGAAGTATGGCTTTGATCAATAGGTGTTCGTCGTTCAAGATCAGGGACTGACTGAGCGGGTCCCACGAGGCGAGTATTCCATTTTCTGGGTTGATTTTAACTCGATAGCATATTCCTTTTAATTCTAATTTTTTTGAGAGGGTGGTTTTACCTGTGCCCGGGACTCCTACAACAAACAGGATTTTGTCTCCCATGCCTTGTGACCTCTATGTGTCGTCGAGAATGTAAACTCGTTGCTTTATAATTAACTAAAAAGATTGGTTGTCTAACAAAAACCATTGAAAATAAATGAAAGTTAGATTCGATGGAAAAGAGGTTTACTCTTCCTCCTCTTCTCCACCAGTTTTACTTTCTTCTTCTTCCTTTGTCCTGCTAGCAGCTATTATATCATCTATCCTTAGTATGAGTGTGGCCGCCTCTGTCGCTGCTTTCAACGCGTTTATCTTTACTCTAGCAGGATCAATTATACCTAGGGCATAGACATCTTTGATCTCACCGCTTGTTATGTCAATCCCGTAGAACTTCTTCGCAGGATCTTCGTGTGCCGCCCTAAGCTTCATTAGTATCTCGATGCTATCTAGACCGGCGTTCTCGGCCAGTATAGTCGGTATAGCCTCCACAGCTCTTGCATAGAACTCGATGGCTAACTGTTCCTTACCGCCTACGGTAGGTGCATATTCTCGCAAAGCCTTGGCTACTTCAGCTTCAGCGGCTCCAGCTCCGGCCACTATTTTCCCGTCTTTAATAGCATCGGCAACAGCGCTCAAGGCATCATGTATTGCTCTCTCCGTTTCATCTACTAGACGCTCAAGTCCTGCTCTGATGAGTATGGTGACACTCTTCGGGTTTTTGGCTCCCTCAATGAACACCATTTTGTCCTCTCCGATCTTCCTCTCCTCAACAAGCTCGGCCTCTCCGAGATCCTCAGGCTTTAGATCTTCGATATTGCTAACTATTCTAGCACCAGTGGCCCGTGCTATCTTCTCAATATCGCTTCTCTTGACTCTCCTAACAGCTAGTATGCCTTTCTTGGCCAGGAAATGTTGTGCTACATCGTCAATGCCTTTCTGAGTTATCACTACGTTGGCGCCGGTAGCTGCTATTTTGTCTACCATCTCTCTCAGTATCTTTTCTTCCTCCTCGAAGAACTTCTCCAGGAGTAAGGGGTCAGTAATCCTTATTTCAGCGTCTATTTCAGGTTTCTCTACCTCTAGTGGCGCGTCGAGGAGCGCGATCTTGGCTTTTTCAACTCTCTTAGGCATACCTGGATGTACGACTTCCTTATCTATAACGATGCCCTTGATTAACCTGGTATCTAGCACGGCGCCGCCATGTTTCTTTATGATTTGTATGTTATCTAGATCCACATAGTAGTATCCATCAGTCCCTCTTTTCTCGGTAACGGTCTTGACGGCCTCTACAGCGATCTTTGCTAGGTGCTCTTTTGCACTGTGCACAGCCTTGCTGTTTAGGCTAGTTCTGGCTATTAAGAGAAGCTTCTCGTCTTCTTCTAAGGATACATCTTCTGCGATCTTACGGATCGTTTCGACAGCCTTGGACAACGCTTTCTTATAACCAGATATTATGAGCGTTGGGTGGATCCCCTTTTCTAGTAAAAGCTCTGCTTGTTTGAGTAGCTCTCCAGCCAGTATAACGGCGGTTTTTGTACCGTCTCCTGCTTCTTCGTCCTGTCCTTTGGATATCTGTACAATCATCTTAGCAGCTGGATGCTGTATATCCATTTTATCCAGTATAGTGGCTCCATCATTAGTTATGGTGATGTCGCCCAGACTGTCGACTAACATTTTATCCATTCCTTTGGGTCCGTAAGTGGTTTTTAGCATTTCAGAGATGGCTCTTACCGCCATGATGTTTGTTCTGACAGCGTCTCTGCCAGCTGTACGCTGGGTTCCCTCTTTGAGTATGATCACAGGAATCCCGGTGGGTTCTACCATTGCCATTTTACTATTCACCCCTCCATACGTTGAACTCACGTAAATCGTGTAATACTGGTTCTATATAAAATTATCTCCAGTGTAGGAGATTAAACCACATTTAACAATAAGGGAATAAACTATAAAGCTCCCTTAACGAGCTTCATTCACACAAGGAAGATGTGTGGAGGTGCCAGTCCATGGGGAAAGTTAGGCCTACCATCGTAAAAAGAACGGCTAAGAAACTATTAGCCCGGTATCCCGACATATTCACAACTGACTTTGAAACAAATAAGCAGATAGTATCGCAGCTGGTAGAGTATGAGTCTAAGAGAATAAGAAATAGAATAGCTGGCTATATCACGCACCTTATGAAGATTCAGATGAGGAAACAACGATAATATTTGTCACCCTTATTTTCCGGTCTTAATAGAAGGGTGTTTATTTTTGATAACGATAAAGACGGTTGCTTCGTTAAAAAACAGGTTTGGTGAAAAGAAAGAAATAAAATATACTCCTAAAAACGAAAAATTCCAAGAGATAGCAAGACGAATACTCGAATATATTCCAGAAGCACGAGAATTTTTGCATGAAAATGGACATCCTAAACCAGGTTATATCATATTTGTTAATGGTACAGACGCGAGATTGATTGATACCCGAGAGTTTAGCGGTGATATAGAGATCACGGTTATACCGATAACTCACGGTGGAGAGTTGAAAATAAGGAATCTGACCTGGAGCGAGATAGATGACGCAGTAGAGAAAATATCGCAAACCATTGTTAAGCGAGGAGAAAAATATGATACTATAGTGGCTATAATGAGAGGTGGACTAATACCTGCAAGACTCTTAGCCGATAAGTTAGATATAAGAGATATAGGGGTTATAGAAATAAAATTCTATATAGCCCCAGGTGAAACAAGGACAAAACCCATCGTAAGACAACCACTAACACTTGATATAGAAGACAAGAAAGTGTTAATAGTAGATGACGTCTCAGACACTGGAAAGAGCCTTCAAGTTGCATTAACCGCTATATCACTCCACGGTCCATCCCTCATACACACGGCAACACTATATCTTAAACCATGGTCTACATTCGTACCCGATTACTTTGCATACACTGTGGAGGAATGGATAGTCTTCCCTTGGGAGACTAACGAGGTAAAGAAAGAGCTAGCGGGAAGGTACGAACCATGAAACTAGAAATAAAGGAATCTACGTTTTTCCCTATAGATAGCAACCATTGTATACGTATAGAGCAAACCTGTAACCAAGGTGACGGTTCATACGATGAACTAGTAGATTTTGTCAAAAAACATGGAAACGAATTACAAAAATACGAGGCAGTAATAGTTTCACCCCATCAACACGTTCCATGCAAAGTTCTGCTAGCATACCTTCACAGTATAGACGCCGACGCCTTAGGTAAACGTAGATCCAAATATATCGAATTTGAAATCATGATGAGGATATACGGTGAAACACAAATCTTAAAACTCATCAAGAAATTAAAAGAAGAGGCAAAACAAACTCAGCTTGCTTGTCTTTATCTAATCTCTATGGTACCATGTGAAAAAGAAATACAGACACGGTGCAAACCCGATTCTCACATGAAGATCATAGAAACGCATCTAGAACTAATAACGTGAAGGGGGCTCGGTTCTTAGAACTCTTCACAGAACTTCTAGATATCCTCAGAGCCGTCACCACACATCATAGCCCCCTAACAAAACATAGAAGCACAGCCTTTAAACACTAATTTCCCCAATGGGACTCATCCATGCATGGGTGTTGAGGGAGAAGCTATGTCCGGGGCAAGCAGGTTAGCAGTGATAGACTACGATTTATGCAAACCTACAAAATGTCATCAAGAATGCATAGTGTTTTGTCCGATAAACAAAACCGGAAAACAAAAAGCGATCGAGTCAGATCCGTCAAACAAGAACAAACCAATAATATACGAAGACATATGTATTGGTTGTGGCATATGCGTTAGAAAGTGTCCCTTCAAAGCCATATCGATCGTCAATATTCCACGAGAACTTGAAGAAGACGCGATACACAGGTATGGAACCAACCAATTCAAGCTCTATCGTCTCCCAGTACCCAAAAAAGGAAAGGTTCTCGGAATAATAGGACGCAACGGGACCGGAAAGACCACCTCAGTAAGAATTTTGGCGGGAGAACTAAAGCCTAACCTAGGACGTCCGGAAGACCCCCCTGAATGGGACGAGATAATAAAACACTTCCGTGGAAACGAACTGATGAACTATCTCAGAGACATTGCAAACAGTAGAATACGCGTGGCCCATAAGATACAATACGTCGATCTAGTCCCCCGAGTCGTGAAGGGAACAGTAGGACAATTACTCGTTAAAGCCGATGAACTGGGCATAGCTAAAGAAATAGCCAAAGAACTAGGCTTGCACAATATATGGGATAGGAAGATATCCCGTTTGAGTGGAGGTGAACTGCAAAAACTGTTGATTGCTGCGGTGCTAAGCAAGGATGCCGACACGTATATCTTTGACGAACCCTCTAGCTATCTAGACGTGAGGGAAAGAATACGTATATCCAAACTTATCAGGGAGTTCGTAAAAAACAACAGATACTATATTGTGATAGAACATGACCTCTCGATTCTAGACTACATCTCAGACCTAGTCTCAATACTATACGGTGAACCCGGAGTCTATGGAATAGTCTCATCACCCTATGGCGTTAAAAACGGTGTGAACTACTTCTTAGACGGATACCTCCCAGCAGAAAACATGCGGATCAGAAAAGAACCCATAACATTCAAATTCGCACGCCAAGTATCGGACATGACTAAAAAACAGCATCCATTCCTAGAATGGAGCAACCTACTAGTCAAAAGGGGAGATTTTACGCTTGAGACAGAGCCGGGCGTTATAGGAGAAGGCGAGATCATAGGAATCATAGGTCCCAATGGAATAGGAAAAACAACCTTTGTAAACACACTGGCCGGGAAAATAGAACCAGAACAAGGGTACGTAGCACTTCTGGGCGATTTCAAAGTAAGTTATAAACCTCAATATATCAGGGCCGAAGAATATGAAGACAAAACAGTTTACCAAGTCCTTTACGAGGCAAACCCCGACGCCGTTACCCCGGGGAGCTGGCTCTACATGGAACTAGTAAAGAAAATGAGACTAGATCGGTTCTACGACCGCCGTGCGTCAACCCTCAGCGGAGGCGAACTACAAAAACTGGCGATAGCACAAACACTAGCAAGAGACGCTGATATCTACTTGTTAGACGAGCCATCCGCCTATCTTGATGTAGAGGAACGACTTAGTGTAGCAAAAATAATACGCAGACTAACTGAGACAAGGGAAGTCGCCGCTTTTGTAGTTGAACACGATGTACTCATACAAGACTATGTCAGCGATCGAGTTATAGTCATACTAGGTGAACCCGGACTACGGGGGCATGCTTCAAAACCACTGTCCCTCAAAGAGGGGATGAACAGGTTCCTTAGGGAACTTGGTGTTACCTTCAGAAAAGACCCAGATACCGGAAGACCAAGAATAAATCGTGAAGGAAGCTACCTTGACAGAATGCAGAAAGCCAAAGGAGAATACTATATGTAAACCCAAAACTAATCCAGGCTCAACACATTAAATCCTTCCCAACCATATTCTAAACCAGGTCAAACGAACCATCAAAAATCCAAGGGGTGACCCCGCACTTGAAGATCACGCTAAGCGTAATAAAAGCAGATATAGGTTCCTTAGCGGGACACCATGTCGTCCACCCAGACACGATAGCGGCTGCATCGAAAGTCCTGGTAGAGGCCAAACGAGATGGAGTTATAATCGACTTTTTCGTTTCTCACGTGGGTGACGACCTCCAACTAATAATGACTCACACTAAAGGTGTCGACAGCCCGGAGATACATGGACTAGCTTGGAACGCGTTTAGCGAAGCAGCCAAAGTGGCGAAAGAACTGGGGCTATACGCTGCTGGTCAAGATCTCCTATCAGACGCTTTCTCAGGAAACGTACGAGGACTAGGGCCGGGCGTCGCTGAAATGGAATTTGAAGAACGTCCCTCCGAACCTGTCATAGTGTTCATGGCTGACAAAACAGAACCTGGAGCTTTCAACTTCCCGCTCTTCAAAATATTTGCAGATCCGTTTAACACTGCGGGACTGGTAATCGATCCAAGAATGCATCCAGGCTTTCGATTCCAGATACTAGATGTATTTGAAGGAAAAAGCGTTATGCTAAACGCACCTGAAGAACTCTACGATATACTAGCTCTCATAGGCACACCAGCAAGATACGTGATAAAACGAGTTTTGAGGAGAACCGATAATGAAATAGCGGCGGTAATTAGTAGCGAACGTCTAAACCTAATAGCAGGCAAATATGTGGGTAAAGACGACCCGGTAGCCATTGTACGTGCACAAAGCGGGTTCCCAGCAACCGGCGAAATATTAGAACCCTTTACCTTTCCCCACCTCGTAGCCGGCTGGATGAGGGGAAGCCATCATGGACCCATGATGCCAGTAGGACTTAGACACGCCAAATGTACTCGTTTCGACGGGCCTCCCAGAATAGTAGCGCTAGGATTCCAAGTGAAAAATGGACGCCTAATAGGCCCAGCCGACCTATTCGACGATCCAGCCTTCGACGAAGCTAGACGTACAGCCAATACAATAGCGGACTATTTAAGAAGACACGGGCCATTCATGCCACATCGCCTCGGCCCTGAAGAGATGGAATATACCACGCTACCACAAGTACTAGAGAAGCTAAAAGACAGATTCCAAAAAGCTGAAACAGGATACAAGGCCAAGAAACCAGCGACAGCAGACATTGAACACGACTAAACCTCCAATTCTATCTTTTCTTCAAAACTAAACACGTTTTTAACAAGTTTAACTCGGGGTGATGGAATAATCATGATCAGAAAGCCCTTATTAGTAGTCAACTTCAAAGCATATCCAACGTCCCATGGACAGAAAGCATTGGAAATGGCAAAAGCAGCTTTCCATGTATCAAACCAGGTAGAGACTGAGATAATACTCGTACCCCCCCATACAGAGATATACCGTATCTCACAGGTTTACAGCCAAACTTATGGACAACCACCTGACATATCCGGGCAAGGAGCTTATACGGGCAGAGTTTCATTAGAAATGATAGTATCCGCCGGGGCAAAAGGCGTACTCATAAACCATAGCGAAAAGAAAATACCCTACAATATGCTAGTCCAAATGATCTCCAACGCCAAACGCTATGGGCTTAAAACAATAGTTTGTGCCGAAACACCAGTAGAAGCAAAGGCGATCGCCCTAGCCGAACCAGATTACATAGCCATAGAACCACCAGAACTGATCGGGACAGGAATACCGGTTTCGAAAGCAAAACCAGAGATTATAACACAATCCATAGATGCAGTATCTAAGATAAACCCCTCAATACCAGTACTTGCCGGTGCAGGCATAACCAACGGCGACGACGCATACACAGCAATCCAATTAGGGGCTGCCGGTGTCTTGGTAGCCTCAGCAGTAATGAAACATAAAGAGCCCCAGTCCAAACTCAACGAACTAGCAACAGCACTCTCAAGTTCCTGGGCAAAAAAGACGCCGATACAGTAGGAGGCACGTTCCAACATGGAATGCACGAAGACCTGGAAAATAAGCAAAGAACACGCGGCACAACATCTAGCAGACAAGGGGATCTACGTTCTCTCAACGCCTTGCCTAATACTTTTCATGGAAGCAACAACACGCGAATGTTTAGACTCTACACTCGAGCCCGACGAAGCCACTGTAGGATACAGGATTGATGTAAGGCACCTAAAACCAGCATATCTAAATCAAAAAATCAGGATCCGCGCAAAACTATTCGAGAGCACAGATACCCGTTACCTATTTTATATAAAAGCCTACCTGGGAGAAACGCTGATAGGTGAAGCAATACATGAACGGCGCAAAATAAAGCACACCCACCTCTAAACCCTTATAAACCATACAACGAACATCAAACTTCTAGGTGCCCCGAGAAGAAGGGGGCCGTGCCGGGGTAGCTCAGCTGGTAGAGCGTCGGGCTGTTAACCCGATGGTCGGGGGTTCGAGTCCCCTCCCCGGCGCCATAATAGCCTATGTGGAGGGGACCCCGGCGCACAACACGAACCCCGCAAATCCTTAACATTAACACTAAAAACGCCATCCTAATTATCCAATAAACCGGGGACGGGGCAGGGCCGATGCTCCAGTGAACCCCGCAAACAAAAAGACCCGCGAATAGGAAGCCGCATAGGCTTCCGACGGGAAATACGGGTCTACCGACCCCGGCGAACCTGGGGGATGAACTATTACTGGAGCGCGGGGAGACCCGTAGGTCGGGGGTTCGAGTCCCCCCGGGCCCACCACACCCATAAGGGGTAACAGGGCTCCTAACCCCCTATCCTATACACATTCAAGCGTGCAAGACCGATAACCAATAAAAACCCAAACTCTTCTAAAACCATCATCACCGGGAGCTCAAACGCTCGGGCCCGTCGTCTAGCCTGGTTAGGACGCCGCCCTCACACGGCGGAGGTCCGGGGTTCAAGTCCCCGCGGGCCCACCAAAGCAATATTGTTGTATACATAATAGTTTGGTAAAGCTAGGAGATCACCTCATACCTTTTGACATAGTTAGAAGTCTCGAAACCTATTATCTTGAGGTTAGGTTCAGCAATGTGGTTGACTTCACAGACGTTAAGTTCGTCTCTGTCCTATGTTCATGCGTTATATAACCCTGAAATAGACGGGGGATACCTACATAGTAATCATGTTCTGCCCTAAACATCTGCTCACGAATGAATATTTTATCTCATATAAATATAGGATTTTAGTTGGGGATTGTTAATGTGGCATCCATAGTATATCCAAGCCTTCACGAATGCTTGGTTTTATAACCAGTGGAGTGGAAGGTGCCCGGTCCCGGTTCGGGGCCCCTGCAGGCCCTCTCGGATCCTACTGGGAACCCCGACGCGACCGGCTTAACTGCCGGGTTCGAAATGGGTCCGGGTGTTGCCCGGTCGCTATGACCGGGCCGGGCAAGATGATCCTTTCATATTGGGCTCTGCTTATAAGCTTTACTGCCCTTTGCTTCCCGGTTTCCCCGTAGCGGGCTTGATTTCCTCGGTGTAGATGGCTTTTACTATGAGTTTTCCTTCGTTATTATCTCCACAGGTACCTAGTTCTTTGCCTACATAATCACCTTCCTTATATTCTCTCTTTTCCTCTTGACCAGTGCTAGTGCATGTTATGAGCGTGTACGTCTTCCGTGGTGGTTCTCTCTTTTTTGCTTGTTGAGATGTTTGGAGAAAGATATAGATCGTCATTCCTATGAAAAGTATGAAGATGAACATCTGTAATACCGGATCGTCAAAGAGTCCTAGCGGCATTACTGTGTCACCTCTGTTTTTTCGAGCTTTTGCCCTATTCCTATGCTGTTACCTATCCCGGCTATTAGGATGGTTTCTCCCGGGTTTGTTTCTTCATTGATTATCTCTTTGAGCCGTTCTATGGCCTTTACTCCTCCTTCATAGATCTCTTTTTTCATAGTCAATATAGCTTCTTCCATCCCCATTTTTATGACAACCGCACGGAGGGGTATTTTATGCTTGGACGCGGTTCTTTCTATTCTTATTTTCTCGGGGCCAGGATCCCCTATGGCGGCTCCTACACCTTCAGCTATAGAACCTGTGTCTTCGCCTTCTAGTTTGAGTGCTGCATCCACAGTTATTATAAGAGAAGGTTTCCCCGTCCCGAAAATATCTTCTTCAACGATCTTTTCCACGGCAACCCCGGGTCTGCCTACATTGGAGGCTGGCCCCTCGGCTTTTACCAGTATTAGCGTTCTACCATCGTATTCTGCTTTGGCGGCTACAGTGTCATCGTCTAAATGGATCCATGGAGTCTCTGTTCCAGCCATATGTAGTGCTATCTGTGGTCCTATCGAGTCTCCTATTGGTGCTCCTTTAATGAAATCGTCTAGCGCCTTCCTGTAACCCTCTGCTATCTTCATTATCTGTGGTAGAAGAAGTCTAAGTTGCATCACTAACAGGAAGTTATTGGTCTTCTCGCCTAAAAGTAGAATGTGTCGTACAATTTTGTATATCATGTTTAGAGCACTAAGTATCTCAAGGCTAGTTTCTGCCTTGTACCTTTCAACCTTTCCTACACTGGTGAGTTCTTCCATTAGAAGCTGTTTGATCTGGGCTCTTCTTGTTTCTAGTAAATGGTCAAGCCTCCTTATGATGTCTGTGGGCTCTATGTCTACGGGCGAGATGAACACGTAGTCTTTTAGCCGTTCTACTAGAGTTTTGGGACGTTTGGAGCCATACTTAGCTAGCAGGTCTTTGCTCTTTTCTTCTGCATCCTTTACATATCGTTGAAGGACTGCTAGCCCTGCACGTATTTCTTTACCCCATAGATACATTTGGAAACGTTGATTTGCTCCGGTGAATAGGAGAATGAATATTATAAGGAAGGCTAACTGACTGATGGCTGTTATCCAATCCGTTATACTACTGCCGGAGGCGACGTCTGCCACTAGTTATTACACCCCCAAGCTCTCTACGCAATGGTGGGGATGAAGAACGGTAATATATGCGTAGTTTTACCGTGTCGTCACGATGGGATCCCCGTCAGAAACTATAACGGTGTGTTCAAACTGTGAGACAAGGCCGTGTCCTACTTCGATAAGGATTGGGTATCCATGGAGTACCCGCTGTTTTTCAAGATATCGAATGGCATGTTTAACCTCTTCAGGTGAACCCAAATCTAGTAGCCAACGGGGAGAGAATGGTAGCCCATGGAAACGTTCTTGGATGGCAATATAGAATTTTGCTATCTTCCCAGGGAGCTGGCTTTTCCTTTTTACCATGCTATAGATTGTTGTTATTTTACCCTCGCGGGTTAGCCCACGACCGTTTGTAGCGAAAGGCTCTATTGCAAGGACCATGTCCTTTTTTAGTTTTTTAACTGCAAACCTATCAGCGTAGTTAGGTATGCTTATCCCGGCATGGAGCTTGTACTTGTCAATGCTATGACCTGTAAGATTCTTCACCGGCTTAAAGCCATACTTTTTTATCGTACGCTCTATTGATGCTCCAATGACGTAAAGTGAGGTACCAGGCTTCACGTTTCGTATAGCTTCTTCCAAAGCTTCTTTTGCTGCCTCAAGAAGTAATTCTTGCTTATCTGATAAATCTACTGTTATAGCCGTATCCGCGATATAACCATTAATATGTACGCCGACATCAACTTTTACAACGGCATTTTCAGGTATAGTTAGCTCATCATTTATGTCGGGAGAATAGTGGGCCGCCACTTCATTTATCGATACGTTACAGGGAAAAGCAGGCTTTCCGCCTAGCTCAACTATGAGTT
>WAOQ01000003.1 GCA_015521205.1 Desulfurococcales archaeon | reverse complement strand
GTGGTAATGCGACCCAGCCTGGCGGAGGCGGAGCAACGCCTGCTCCCGGAGGCAACCAGGCCAACCAGACTACGCCGGAGAACCAGACCACGGGACAGGGCAAGGGAGGTAATACCACGCTTATAATAGTGGCTAGCATTGTCGTAGCCATAATAATTTTGTCAGCAGCGTTCTTCGTTAAGAGCCGTGGTAGGTAAAGGGAGACTCCCTTTATTTTTTCTCCCATCTTATTTCCTTAATCTCATGGGAGGATATAGAGCCATACACGGCGCTTCCACGTCTATCATCATATATGGGAAGTTTATTCCGAGCATCCATTATCCTACTCTTCTTAACACTACCCAAAAGTACGCCCTCCTCAAACCCAAGGCGCGCAACGGTATCCCCCCAGGCATCTATCAACACACTGTGACCAGCGAAATCCTCGCCCACCCTACTGGGGCCGGTTCTATTCACAGCCAATAAGTACAATTGAGCTATAGAAGCCTCTGCCGTTGTTATACTCAACCATTGATGGAGACGTGGTTTACCCCATGCGCTAGGCACGACTACCAAGTCAACATTATTTGCCCGATAAGAAATGAAAATGTCTGGGAATCGTAAATCATAACATATCGCAAATCCCAACCTAAACCCTTTGTAATCGACCGTAACAAGCTTGTTTCCCGGCTCAAACAAAATATGCTCCCTAAAGGGCCTGAAAAGATGGAGTTTATCATAGAATGCTTCAACACGTCCTCTATAGACAATATACAAACGATTGTAGACTTTCCCATTCTCCCCTGAGAGCCAAGGAATAGAGCCTACTATCAGCGCATTTGTACGTTTTGAAATGTCTTTCATCGCATTCAATGCATCTACATGGAGTCGCTCCTCGTATTTGCCCGGATACCCGCAACACCAAAGCTCGGGCAACGCTACCAAATCCACATTCTTCAAATCTACCATACTAGTAAGTGTATAAAGTCTCCCTATATTCTCGTAAAGGCATCCATCACATACGTTCATTTGTATACCTGCAACTACAAGTGTATCATCTGTGGGCACAGGATGTCACCCATATTCTATTTGGCTAGCCAGGATATTATTTTTCATTACTAGACTCTCTACATTTCTCCCATGCCTTAATCATTTGGTATAATAAACAAGAGATTCCCTTCCCAGTAGTGTGACACACCGGGCCTAGAATCGAGTCTACCTCTGTTCTTCGCCCAGCCATTACATCCTGTAGCATACTAGAGTAATTTGAGGCTGTTTTAGATACAATCTCTGTAAACCTCTTCCAAACCATATCAACATCTAACTTGACATCATTCATACGTGCTGCCTTTACACACTCTTGGACCACATTATAAGTTATGTTTGAAAGCCGAGATTCCGAGAGGACGCAGCCATTAGGAACTCTGAGCATTGCGGTTAAGGGGTTTAAGGCCGCGTTCACACAGTTTTTCATCCAGACCTCATATAAAACGTCATCGACCTCAACAACTCGGAACCCAGCCGACGAAAAAAGTCGGGCCACCGCCCTTGAAGCAATTGGATTCCCTCGATAAATTCCTACGCGTATATCTCCTTCCCCACATAAACAAACGTCGGCATCATTTTTTCTAGTGGCGCCCCATGAGATTATGGAAATAGCGATGGGATTATCTGCAAATGCTTTATCCAATGTTTCTAGATGAGAAACACCGTTTTGAACTCCAACAACTATGGTGTCTCTAGATATTAATTTGCGATGCGTATGTATCGCTTCGTGTAGATCATAGGATTTCGTTGCAAAAATCACGATATCAAAGAACATGTTAAGCTCGTCCAGTTCCTGGCGGGAAACAATGCGTCGAACATGCACGGGTCCTGCTATAGCAGAATTTTCAGCGTCATATACTCTTATACCTCTATTAATTATCGCTTCTTTCTGCTTTTCACGCCTCACAGACAACCAGATATCATTCCCAGTCTTTGCCAACATGGCTGCCAATACTAATCCGATAGACCCTCCGCCCACAATCATTATTTTCAAATAATGTCCCTCCCTAAAGCAAGTAAGTCAGGCGTGTCAACCTAGGGATCTCATAAAGTATATCTACGTGAAAAAGATTGAGGTATGAAATGTATTGCATGAAAATTTGCTAAATGGCGTTCTTGAGAAGATCTATGACTTTCTGAACCGCTTCTTTGAGTTTCATGTATTTCTCTTCAAGTTCTCTGTATGACTCCTCGAGTTTTGTATAACGCTCTTCTAGTTCCTTATTTGCCTTCTTGAGCTTTTCGATTTCCTCTTCCATCTTTTGGATCTCTTGTGGAGCTTTGATTCCTAGGGATGCTAATTCACCGGTGGGCTCGAATGTAAACTCCCCTTTAGCTGAGACTAGCATTTGGTACGTCTCTTTAACAAGTTTTCCAGCCTCAGTTTTTCCCTGCAGGTGATTCCTTATGGTAGCCTCGGTTCTACCGAGTTCTTCCGCTATTCTAGAGGCCGTATAGCCGGCTCTCTCTCGTGCTAATGCTCCAGCGGCTACAACTAGGCTGTCTAGCCACGTGAGTCTATCATGTGAGTCTTTGATCTTCTCGATAACGTCGGGTCGGAAGAGTGTCCCGAATATCAGTGCTAACTCTAGTTTTCGTATGTCTTCTTTTCCTAGGGGTTTTAATGGGACAGCTACCATTTCGCATCACCCCCAGGTGTTTCCCATTATAGAGTTAATGCCCAGTTGTGTATAAAAATTTTGTAGGTGAAATGACGTTTATCAGAAAATTATGTGATAACACGGTTGCCGCTGAACCTGATAACTTTGTCGGGATATACCATAATGCCTTTATCAGTGATTTCGAACGGGTGTCTACGCATGTCGTGTTTAGTACCCCTCATCTTCCATATTATAAGCGAACGGAATAGTTCGCCATTGATCTCGTCTAGATCCAGCCTAATAATACCATCAACAGCATGTTCAACGCCTGGGCCGCCGAAGCCTCGCTCTGTCACACTTACCTGTGAAACCAGCAGCGAAGTAGCACCAAGGCCTGCTAGAACCCGTTTCAAATTCATCAGTACTCCCCTAGCCACTGACGGTTTGGTAATGTAGAGTGTTGAAACAGAATCTACTACAACACGAGAAGCACCAGTCTCCCTGAGTGCCTGTTTGACCACGTCTATGAATTCTCCAAAGTCATCAACAGAAGATACCACGTATTTTTCTCTCTTCGCTGCTTCGCCTATACCCCCGCTGAAGGCGTCTACAATGGCGAAGAGCCCTTCTCTCTCATACTTTCTTACATCCCATCCGAAAGTAGCCATGTTACGACGTACCTGTACCGGATGTTCTTCGAGAGCGACATAGACTCCCGGTTCTCCGCGGGTTAACCCGTAATAGATGTATTGTTGACTAAAGATGGTTTTCCCCGTCCCAGGCCCCCCTGAGAGTAATACAACGTTTCGTTCAGGTATACCTCCATAAAGGAGGTCGTCCATACCGGGAATTCCGGTTTTCACTCTTCTTATCTGCATCATTCCCACCCCTATTTCATTGTATTATATTAATTCTATCCCACTTAATATAATTACAACTCGTTAAAAGGGACACACAGTTATTTCTGTTAAATGCTATAGTATTGACGTGCCCCGCTACGAGGGCCCGCCAGACTCCGGGGAGCGGGGGCAAACCCCCGGCTATATGGATGATAGCGGGTGTCAGGGGCGGGGTACATTCATAACAAAT
>WAOQ01000002.1 GCA_015521205.1 Desulfurococcales archaeon | reverse complement strand
ATCATAACCTATCACATCTATACGATAACGTGGAGCACCTATGGTGTATATCTTTGCAGTTATCCTGTCTCCACCCTTTTCAATAGATTCTCTCATCTTGATCAGTAGATTGCGTATTCGTTCAATACCGTCAGGTGCGAACGACTGGATCGTCATGAGCCCCGAAATCTTTATGTGCGAGACTTTAACATGTTTCTTGGCGGTTTCAACGATAGGCTCTATCCACTCCTCCGGTATACCAGCATTCTTAAGGGCCTCAGCTCCTTCGAGAGACGCGTATTCCAGTGCTGTCATGAGATCTCCGTAATAGTCTTCGAGTGGCCAGATAACTTTCTCGTAGGCTTCATCCACACTTTTACCGAGCTTCTTAGCTACGAGCTCGATAAGCGTAACGGCCTTTGTCTGCCGTTTCCACCATATCATTTTTCTCCTTTTCTCACCTTCCAAAACTTTCTTGAGGCTAACGTCTACGTATCCACGTTTTCTGTTAACACGTGTAACCTTAACCACAATTTTATTGCCTGGATGATATAGGTGTCTGAACCTTCTAAGCATCCTTGCTTCAATCTCGCTCCAGGGAAGGAAAGCCTGGAGCCCCCCATACTCGTCCAACCGGACATATGCTCCATAATCTTTGATGTCCTCTATGGTGGCAACAAGTATTTCGCCCACATCTGGCAATGGTTTCCTTGGTTTTAGCACCAAATTCAATACACCTCCCTCAAACCACTCCATATACGATCAACTTTAAGTGAAGGGAATAATATAGGTACCCCAAAACCCGTCGTTTCTCAAGGAAGTGTTTTGGCCGCTAGCTTGTTTGTGGATACGTGTAAGACGAATATTATGGGAAGCATAACCAGGGTATAGACGGGATCTAGGGGGACTCCTAAAGCCCATAATAAGAGCGCAGCGAAAACCGCGAAATCGAGTTGGTCGAGAACTGGGAAATCGTGGCCTGGGGGTACATTGAAACGCCTCTTTATAAAGGAGCCGATCATGTCGCCCAGCACAGCGCCAAGGCCGCCGATAAATCCTGCCTCGATAAAGTAAGAGTCTGCGAATACCCATATTAAGAGTCCAACTATAGTGCCCACGATAATCCCCGCCACCGCTCCCTCGATAGTCTTTGACTTTCCCAATAATGGCTTGCCATCGATAAATTTTCGTCCCCCGTCAACTGGATGGGTTTTTTTCCCTCGCAATCGTAATAAACGCCCAGTAACGAGAGGTGCACCGTTAGCTGCCATGGCAGGAAGGAATATTAGAAAATGCCATGCTAGCAAATACATGCTGAAACCAGTCATCATTAACTACCCCTACCGCGACTCTACCCTCTGTTAGGGTGTAAAGCCCTGTTTCAAGCATTTTAATATGGTTTGGCGACTGAAACATAAGGGTTTGGTAGTTTCTAATCGTGGTAGAGAGGTGCCTCTTGGGGGCACCAATAACGTGTTATATGTTCGTAGTATGGTGTTTTTTTCTCCCTACTTGTTATTACTAGGATGGAGGTTCCCCCGTTTTCAGCGTGTGTATATAGTAGAGCTCCTGCTAGGAAGGCGATTTTCCAATGTTCAATATTAGATATGAGCGATTCTATCCCGTCTATCACCACTATAGAATTAGGATATAGTACGGTTCCTTGAAGCATATATCTTGTTAAGGATTGTATGTCAAGTGCTTTGTAGAGGACGATCGTAGTAAAGTCGAGCGCTACCAATAGGGAGTAGTTTTTACCTCCCACCCCTATGATTGTTAGTGTTTCATAATTCCCCCTCAGACGGGTTAGAAACCCTAATAGGGTTTTATGCGCTTCCCGCGCTGTTTTTGCATGTATATAGTAAAAATTAGGGGTTCTTTTATCGCAGACCGTCACCTTCTATACAGCCTCTTATACTTGAGCGTTGACTCAAGCTCGGCTTCGCTATCGATGATAGTGATCTTCTTTTTTATTTCTCCTACCAAGCTATCAAGCTTTGCCCTTTTCTCTGATGGCATGTTGGCTATGTATTGTTCAACTACGTCTTTGCCTTGATTGGTTAGTCTAATCTTCTTGTAGCGAGGCTCTGTTTCTAGCAACTCTACGTAGAACAGAGCCACCAAATCATCTTTCAACTGTTTACTGTTAGGGCGTCCACCAATAACAAAGAATTTGTAGCCAAGATCATATCCTTTTTGTTGTACCTCGTATACTAGATGATAGATGCTCTTTTCACTGAGAGATTTGAACCTAGATATCAGGTAGAGTAGGTCCATTAACCTCTCGTTTTTGACTACCTGGTCTAATGTTACAACCTTGAAGGTTACTAGCTTGAAATCCTTGCTCCCCTTCTCTTTTGACATAGCGGTCCACCTCGCACGAAAACTCTGCTGGATACTGTTGAGAATACCCCTTTTTGACTTTATCATATACGGTTTTAATAAGACTGCCTATAAGAACATCTAAAGACCTGTGGATAAGGACAGGCTACGAAGCAATGTTGAAGGCGAGAAAGTATGATTGAAGTGGAAGCGAGAACAAGGCTGATAGCGTTATTTCTAATAGTAGCCGTGATATTTACACCGTTAGCTATAACTACCTCTGCACAGAATACTCCTAAGCAACCACAAGCTATTGCTACATGGTTCCTAGCCCCCGCTATAGATTCGTCTCAGAAAAAAGCCAGCCTCATCAACATAACAATCCTAATAACATACCCGGGCACAGGCCATATTACAGTAAAAGCCGGCGGAACGGTTGCAAGTACCACACGAACAAGTACAATGTTGGCAATCTATACAGCTGCCATAGCTGCAAATGTAGACTGGCGAAACTACAACTATACAGTGACCTTCCACATAGACATGCCAATAGAAGGACCAAGTGCCAGCTTTGGAATAGCCCTAGCTACATATCTGTTACTCAAAGATGGAATCCAAGGACTACCATACGTAGTGACAGGCGCCATATCCCCCGACCTCACAGACCTACCTGTAGGCGGTGTAGCCGAGAAAGCAGAAGCCGCCGTGGAAGAGGGATATACATTCTTCTTTCCCCTAGCCAATATCAACACGATACCGGCAGAGAACATGACCAATGAGACGGTACCCGTAACAGGTCTCTATAACGTTTCCACCTTCTTGGGGTATGACATACCAGTAACATATACATTTAACACCACCAATATCTTACCGCCACAATACGCTGCGAGACTTCGAATGGATACAGATAAAATGTTGGCGCAAGCTCGTGGGAACCTAACCCAGGCTGAGAGAATCCTTGGAGCCGACGATCCCCGAATAGAGGCTATCAACAATTTCATACAAGATGTTATAGAATCTATTCAACATGGGATTCACCCGTATACCGCTGCTAGCCTCGCCTTCACTGCATTATTCAATTCTACACGTCTCTACTACTTAGCCTTAATAGAAAACGGTACCCTAAATATCGAGCAGGAAGTATTATCCCTTAGACAACGAATAAGCGAGTTAGCCGAGGAAATGAACCAATCATTCGAAACTGTTTACTCTTTCGAACTCTTATCCATAGCCCAAGCCCGTTTAGCTGACGCCAATTTAACCCTCGAAAAACTCATGAACAACACCGAAAATGCTGACCCGGAAATCATCGCCCAAAGCCTAGGCTACGCCTCAGCTCGAATAGAAACAGTTCGACACTGGTATCTCTCGGCTTTAGAGCTTAATGAAACTCCTCCATACCTTCCCTCTCCCGAGATGGTCCAATACGCCGTTTCAGCTTATCTGGAATATACAAAAGAAGCCACAGAATATATCCTAGCAATACTCCAGGAAACCGTTGGGAATAGTGATATTGGTAAACAAATGATGCAAACATATACTCGTATACTCGAAATGATAAATGTAGCTGAAAAAGAACTATCAGCCGGCAGATACGCTATAGCTCTAGGCTTGGCCCACAGAGCCCTATCCGACATAGTAGCAATGTTTGCGGGAATAACGTCCGAGGTAGCCTCGGGCGTTCAATATCGGAATTTAATGGAAGAATATCTTGCCTACCAGATAGATACTGCAAACCGGTTCATACTTGATATCATAAGTGCAGGATACCCATCAATAATAGCTATTGACTACTATGAATACGCTTTAGCCAAACGAGAAGCAGGCGTAGACCCCATAGTTCCCATGGAGTTCCTAAGCCAATCCATAGCCTCTGCCATTTTCTGGAAAATATTGGCAGCATCTAAAACAACACTCTCCAGAAATGTTACTCTAGAAACCCAGACGGGAACACATGGAACGACACCTACCAATATGCCCGAACTCAGGGATCTCGTAATCCTAATCTTACTTACTCCAGCTTGGATATTCTTAGGGTATCTAATCGCCGTCTCCAAAATACGTCGCAGAATCGAGTTAGAAGAAGTCTAATAACCCCCTCTTTCTACCCAAAACCAGATCCACGGCTCTTCGTATAGATCCTTCAAAGTCCTTTTCCAATAATCTCCTCGTTTCAACACGATAGAATGCAGAGGCGGGATGGAAGGTAGGTATAATCCTCGTCTTTACACCCGCTACAACGCGTTCAAACATTTTCCCATGAATCGAGTGCATGGAAGTCCACCTAAGTCCTGCAAGACGGAAAATTGTGGAACCCGAGATCCTGCCTAGGGTTATAATCAGTCCAGGTTTAATCACACGTATTTGTTCCACCAAGAAGGGTAGACAAGTAGAAATCTCGTCTGGGCGAGGATCTCTATTCCTAGGCGGGCGGCATTTTACAACATTAGTTATGAAGACATCTTCTCTCTCTAAACCTATGCTTTTTAACAATTCCTCTAATAACATCCCAGCTCTTCCAACAAAAGGTCTCCCCTCTAAATCTTCATTTCTCCCCGGCGCTTCGCCTATCAACATTATGCCGTTTGAACAGTCGCCTTCTCCTGGCACAGGGTTAGTCCTACTTGCATGGAGAGGACATCTTTTACAGGCTGCTATTTTTTCAGCTATAGCGGAAAGCTTCTGAGAGCAGTCGTTGGACATTATCATCTACCTCTACAGTAGTTTAATAGGACACGGTCGCATTTAAGGGGGTTTTTGAAGAACCGTTTCCTATCTGTTGGAGGAGATTTAAGGGATTACTCTTCTTTTTCCATGTCCTCCGTTGCCTGCTCACCATTTTCTTGTGAGCTAGTCTCTGTGGTCTCTTCTTTTTCTTCCTCTTTCTCTGGCATCTCTTCAATACCCAACTTGACCCGTATCTCATAAGGTAATAGATCCACATCTATGATCTCGTATGTCTGTGGTGGTGTTTTCACCCATGGACCTATGATAACATACTTCTCCGGATCGTCGTCTCCTCTTTTCTTAAATCTCCTAGCCTTAACATACGAACCCTTTGAAACACGTATATAGACGTATTTTCCATGCTTACCGCCCATATCTATCGCACCCCCATGCACTATTGCCTATCAGCGTCAATGTGCTGGCTATAAAAGATTCTCATAGCTCCACTGCTAAAATAATTGGTTGTCTAGGGTGTTGTGGGCACTAATTTATAGCGACTTTTTAGAACCATGAAAATAGTTGAGACGAAGGAAAGAGGTGGATAATATGGTCGAGATAAAGGTTGAGCATAAGACACAACTCATACGCAGGATAAGCGCACATAGTCACATCACCGGTCTGGGTTTAGACGAGAAAGGCCATGCCAAACCCATAGGCGACGGTCTAATAGGCCAAGAAGAGGCTAGAGAAGCGGCTGGCATAGTCGTCGAGATGATAAGAGAGGGACGAATGTCGGGAAGAGGCGTTCTCCTTGTAGGACCCCCGGGCACTGGAAAAACGGCTTTAGCGATAGGTATAGCAAGGGAGCTAGGCGAGGATACACCTTTTGTGGCTATAAGCGGCTCCGAGATTTATAGCACGGAAAAGAAAAAAACGGAAGTTTTAATGCAAGCCATAAGGAGAGCCCTAGGAGTTAGGATAAGGGAAAGAAGGCGCGTCTACGAAGGCGTCGTTACTGAGGTAAAGGTAAGAAAAGCTAGGAACCCCTTCATGCCCTACTCATACATACCAGCAGGAGCCCGTATAACCCTTGAAACAGAAGATGACTCACTAACACTAACAGTGTCCGAAGACGTGGCGCAATATCTACTACGCCTTGGGATAAAGAAGGGTGAAGTCATAGAGATCGACGCGGAAACAGGGGCGATCCGCAGACTAGGACGCGTAAAGGGTAAAAGCCGGTTTTCCTTCGACGTAGGCGGGACAAAGATAATAGAAATGCCTAAGGGTCCCGTTGAAAAGGAAAAAGAGACAACCCACACGGTTACGCTCCATGACCTTGACATGATAGCTACAGCACAACGTGCTGCAATAACCAGTGTTTTCGGCTTCTTCGAAGTGGAAAAAGAAATCAGTCCTGAAATACGGAGGAGTGTTGACGAACAAGTCAAGAAAATGGTCGAAAGTGGAAAAGCGGAAATGATGCCGGGCGTGCTTTTCATTGATGATGCTCATATGCTAGATCTAGAAGCATTTAGTTTCCTGACAAGGGCAATGGAAAGCGAGCTGGCCCCCATAATCATACTCGCGACAAACAGGGGAGTTACCAAAATACGTGGTACCGAACTGGAATCTCCACACGGCATGCCCCTAGACCTACTCGACAGGTTATTAATAATAAAAACGAGACCTTACACGGAAAAAGAAATAAGAGAAATATTACGAGTCCGCGCCGACGAGGAAGAAGTTCCAATCACGGAGGAAGCCCTAGAAAAATTGACTCAGATAGGCTCCAAGAGGAGCCTGCGTTATGCAGTCCAGTTAATGGAGCCAGCAAAGATAGTTGCCTTCAGAAAAGGTAGGCACAAAATCGAGCCAGATGACGTTGAAGAGGCCGCCAAACTTTTCGCTGACGTAAGCGAAAGCATTGAAATGCTAGAAAAGTATGGCGATCGTTTCCTCAAATAATCCCCAAGGACCCTTCAACCTAGAAATCTTTAAAGACCATCCTAAATCATAAACTAGGAACGGCTGGTGGGCCCGTAGCTCAGCCAGGTAGAGCGGCGGGCTCTTAACCCGTAGACCTGGGTGCCTGCGGGTGGCCTCTGGGCGGATGTCCCGGGTTCGAATCCCGGCGGGCCCGCCACAACCCGCCCTGCCACCAGTCACTCCCTTACAACAAGTTTTTACACCGTAATAATGTGATCAAAACCCTGGATCTCTGTATGGACAGCATCTAACCAGGTCTATAGGCATGTTGATAGAAGGGGAGAGACTTGATAAGCGGGGCCAAGGGCTATGAGCTAGAGCCTGGAATAACGATCCCCTCAGGTATACCGGGGCTGATAGTCGAAAATTCATTAGTAGTTGCTGATCTCCATCTCGGCATCGAGAGCGAATTAGCATCGACAGGTTTATACCTTCCTAAAATACAGTTAACCGAGATTCTAGACAGGATAAAAAGGGTTTTCAATAGCTATCAAAATCTGACACGCCTGGTTATAGCTGGAGACCTAAAACACAGGTTCGACAGATTGACATGGCAGGAGAAACGTGAGGTGGAATCTCTGATACTTAACTTACGTGAACAGGATATTACCATTGTGCTTGTAAGGGGGAATCATGATACCTTTTTACGTCCATTACTTGAGCGACTGGGGGTGCACGTGGAGGATTGTTGTTTTGAACTAACACCGTCGGTTATGGTAACTCACGGGCATATGGATATCGGAGAAGAATACTTGGATAGATACCAATTCATAGTGATGGGACACGAACATCCAGTCTACCAGGCTAGAATAGCGGGGGTTACTGTGGGTAGGTTCCAAGTCTTTCTAAAAATACCAACTAACCGTAAAGCCACACTACTGGTTTTACCAGCATTTGGAGTTTACCAATCTGGAAACCCAATAAGCCTTGATCGAAACGGGTACCTTTCTCCCATAATTCGGAAGTATGGGGAAGTTGAAAGAGCGATACCCATAGTTATAGAAGAAGAGATGGTTGTGGAATTGCCTCAATTGTATATGCTCCTGACCTAACCCGTATCGAATGAGTTCCCGCGTATCTCATTTTCTCTGAGGGCGAATACAACCTTTCTCTTTCAATGTCATGTATACTTTTTTCACTGCTTCATAGACCTCACTTTCTTTTTTAGCTCCGGTGATGACCATTCTGCCACTACTGAATATCAGCAACACGACGTACGGGTTTTTCATACGATATATGAGTCCTGGGAACTGTTCTGGTTCATACATAGTGTTCTCTATAACGAACGCTGTCTTTTCCAAGTCCACGTCCACGCCTAGGCTGGCAGAAGCAACGATGTTTTGCAACTGGATACGTGTCTTACCATAGATATCTATTCCTTCATTCTTAAGGTTTCTCAGGATGATCTTTACAGCATTAACTAGTTGTTTAACACTCTTAGCACCGGTAATAACCATCTTACCAGATTTGAAAATAAGGGCAGTAACCTTCGGGTTTTTCAACCTATAAATAAGTCCAGGGAAACGCTCTGGGTTATACTCGGTTTCTGGAATCCGCGACTCGATTAGATGCAAATCAAGTTCCTGGTTCAATATAACCGTCGCAACAATATTTTCGATACGCACACTCGGACGGAAGTCAGGATCCGATTCTATCAGAGGACCACTACTATACTCCACTCTTATAACACCCCACGCTAGCAGGATTACACATGGATAAAATATAATAAGGTTATTTAAATAATTCAGCTGAAAACACTATTCACCGTTAAAAACATTCAATCCCTCTGGGGAATGATGACGTGGGCAGCCGGTGAACGGTGACGACGCTCAAGCTCACACTGACCCCAAAATCCTCCGAAGCTCCATCCTGAAGACGTCGTCCCTCTTATAAAGCCAGTTAAGCACACGTGGAAACCCCGTCTCTAAGCCCTCCAAGTTCCTGAAGCCAATTCCCCGTTCGAAAAGAACCCCAAGCCATCCATTTCCTATAACATCCAGCCTGGCCGGACGAGATGTCATCCTAAGCACATCTCTGACCAAGAAAATCAATGAGCCAACAAGAACGCCCCGCGAAGAAACCTTAGCTCCTCCACGACTACCCCCGAGGAAAAGCGCACGGAAAGACTCCTTTATCGCATCCTTAATACTAAACTTCACAGCTAACTCAGCGCTTTTCGGGATAACATCGAATGCGTCGACTAAGGAACTGAAGATCTCCTCGTTGGAAAGCACTTGTTTTGCTATAACACCTACTCCCGGGTTTCTCGTGATCCCCGGATCCTTTGGAAGCACAAAGGCTAAGAACTCGGTTTTCCCTTTATAGAGGCTGGAGAAATGCGTTTCAACATAATATGTTCGTTCATCACCATTCTCCAACATGACACTAACAATGCTGAAAGGTAGTATAAGCTTAACACTTGGTACACTCATTACTTCTCCCCACGAGATAGAGAATCCTCTATCCTTAAAAAGTTAGTTTCTACTAGTTTCTTGCCCGCCCAAGCTATAATCTGCAATTAGACTTAAAGCGGGAAGTCAAATTATAAAAATGCGGTTCACAGGCAATAATACCCCTGTGGATAAGAGCCGGTTCCATGGATGTTATCGGTATAGTGGCGGGTGAGTAATGTGAGATGGGTAGTAGTAAAACTAGTTAACTTGTTCATAGTATTATTAGTGGTCTCCTTTGTCGTTGCAGCGCTAGCATCGAGTAAAATGGCTGAAATCGAGATCAACATGAAAAAAGAAGAATTAAACCAACAAGCTAGAAGTTGGCTACAACAGCAGGTTCATACTCCACAATATGAACAGTGTATACAAAATAAGACCGCGCAGGGAATGTCGTCGGCCGAAGCAACGAAGAGTTGTAATTCCGAGTTCAAACGATGGTTTATAGATACGAACTTGAAAGAATATATTCAAACCAAAGGTCTAGACAAGCCATGGTATATTATTTCATGGCACTACACAATACAGCTCCTAAGCTTCCAAGATCTAAGATCCTCCCAGCTAACAACGAGAATATGGGATCAAGGCTCACACAGCGTTCTAAAAATAATAGGTGAAAGAATACCATTCACCATAATCCTCTTCACAACATCCAGCATTCTAACCTTGCTATTCGCTATGCCATTAGCACTTTACGCGGCAAGGAAGCCAGGTAGCCTTGTTGACAACACCATCATGGGATGGAGCGTCTTCAGCGTCAGCATGCCCTGGTGGTGGCTTGGAATGGTATTCATCTACGTCTTCAGCGTAAAAACACACCTACTAGCCGGTCCCGACTATACGGCAGACTGGACCAACCCACGGGACGTCCTCTACAGAATGGCCCTCCCGGTGATAACAGTCACCTTACTTAGCATAGGTGATACTGCTTTCCGTCTACGAAACATCCTTCTCGACACATTCAACGAAGACTTCGTTACAGTAGCACGTGCAAAAGGAGTACCAGAAAGAGATGTGCTAAGGAAACACGTGTTAAGGGCCGCCGCGCCGCCAATAGTAACTATAGTTCTCTTTGCCATAGTCCTAAGTATAGTAGCGGGAGCGATAATCACCGAGCTAATATTCAACTGGTTCGGACTAGGAAGACTGTACTGGGATGCTATAACAGGAAACGACATACCAGTACTTGTTGAATTGACCTACATTACTACACTGCTCTACTTAGTTGTACGTTTCGTATTGGACATACTGTATACCTATCTAGACCCGAGAATACGCAGAGCATAAGAGGTGGTAGCTATGGTTAATCTAGCTAAGAAACTAAAAGACTACAGATACGCTTTCTCAACAAACTTCCGCATAATGTGGCGCACAGTAAGCGGCAAGGTAGGAATAATATCTGCATTAATATTCGTTGTTCTCGGAGTGTTTGCACTAGTAGCCTATTATCCGGGGGAGGCCCACAACTATGAATCAGCAAAGATAATGTGGCGTTACGTTAACACCCCCAACGCCCCCCCATGCTGGGCTGTTTCCCAGAAATATGATAAAAGAATGGAATTGAAACCACAAGATCTATCCTATGCATCCAATGTGTCTATTGTCGAGCAAAGAAGCAAATTAACAGGACGTTTACAAGGATATGCAATATCATACACAGCCATCTATACAGCTCAATTGGACCTTAGCGATATGAAATCATTCCCTGGTGAGGGATTACTCCTATTACACATAAAAGCATATGACCCGCCAGGCATAACACTCTCCCAACCTTTAAGGGCTGTGGTCTCTTTACACAGACCAGATGGAAGTACAATACTATTGTTCAACTCGACAGTCCAAACAGGTAGCGAAACCACAATCTTCGGCTCCGTACTAGGTTCCGGTAATCAGACAGGGGGGGAAACGCCAATCATCATATCAAACATACCTCCAAACGATCCCAAATACAAGGCACTCTTTGACTCACTCTACGAACTATATCCAAAACAGCTAGTAGACTCTATTATACACACCGAAGTACAAGGAAATGCAACTACCGGACAGACAGCTCAGAAAGAAATCTACAGTTTACTCGACCTAATGCTCGGAACTTACGCGCAAGAAAATAATAAAACTGTAGTCAAACCATTACCAGGCATCTATACGTTCGAAGTAACACTGGTTTATAAAACAGGCTTAATACAAGCTGGAGAGATTAACCCACAAAACATAAGCTTCAAAGATTATATTGGAATAAACAAGTTCCA
>WAOQ01000001.1 GCA_015521205.1 Desulfurococcales archaeon | reverse complement strand
CCATTATACTTGGGGCAGTGAAAAATTGGATTAAGGAGAACCTCAGATTTTTGGATCCCGAAACACATGTTGTCGTGGACTATAAGATAGGTAAAGGAAGCGCTGATCTGGTAGGTATTTATGAGGCCGGACAAAGCGTTCCCAGATCAAACGATACGAGCTTTGGTGTGGGTTACGCTCCACTAACTCCCCTCGAACAGCTAGTCTATAAAACAGAACGATTATTGAATAGCAAAGATATAAAACAGAGAATACCAGCTGTAGGCGAGGACGTTAAAGTTATGGGGTTGCGAAACGGGAAAACTATCGATCTTACAATAGCTATGGCAGTAGTATCAACACTAGTATCACACCCGGACGAATATTTGGCAGTAAAGGAAGAAGTAAAAGAAGCTGTACTTGACCTAGCCACAAAGATAGCCCCAGACTATGAAGTCAACGTGTACGTCAATACCGGCGACATACCTGAAAGAGGAGTTTACTACCTCACCTATACCGGGACAAGCGCAGAGCACGGAGACGACGGGATGACGGGCAGAGGGAACAGGGCAAACGGTCTAATCACACCATTACGTCCCATGAGCTTGGAGGCGACAGCAGGTAAGAACCCCGTAAGCCATGTTGGCAAGATATACAATGTAGCAGCCATGATCGCTGCAGACAAAATATCTAAAACCCTACCCGACGCCGAAGAAGTCTATGTAAAATTGTTAAGCCAGATTGGACGTCCAATAAACGACCCTCTAGTAGCTAGTGTAATGATAAACCCGGGAGAGAAGAGAGAACTAACATCTAACGAGCGCCATGAGGCAGAAGCGATAATCGACGAAGTACTCGAAAACATAACGAGCATAACCAGAATAGTACTTGAAGGGAAGGCAAGCCTCTTCTAAACGATCCCTCTTCCTAAAACCATCTCTTCGATTTGTTTCTGAAGAGAACATCGTGTATCTAGGTGCCCCAGACCCTAATACCCGCCTGCACCATAATATAAACAAGAACGTTAGATGTGAGTCCACCTATTAGGAGGGCTAGAAATAGATTCTTTCTGTTCATGCCACTCAAATGCCCTACAAGGCTGCCAGTCCACATTCCAGTACCGGGAAAGGGCGCGGCTACAAACAATATCAACAATAATAATTCACCTCTCACCCGCCTACTTCGTTGCATAGCCCTATTCCTATACCACCGATATACACGTTCTACAAAACCACCTAGTCCCTTACCACCATGTTTCACGATAAATTCTATGACAACATCAACAAAACCAATAAACCAGGCCAAGAAAAATGCAAGCATCACAACACCAGCAGAAGCTACAATAAAGGCTGTCCACAACGGGTAACCGTTAACAAAGGCATAAAGGATGGCATATCTCCCTTCGGCAGTAGGCAAAAAAGTCAACCCGACAAGTAGGAGGAGACTAGTTAGATCCAACTCCAGGCCACCCATTACATCCATACAATACAGTGGTTCCAACTATTATTTGTAGCATTAAATTTTCAATGCACTAATCTATCTCAAGTGAGATCAATGGGGCAATGAAGAACACTGGCTATCCTGACGCCTTTTAAGGATGAGGAAGCTCGGAAGAACGGAGTCCCACTTGTATACAATATAAACCCTAGGCCCTCCCAGGGATCAGCCCTCTGGGCCGGCCCATCACCCTCGAGGAAAAGAGGGTTAGGCTGCTTTTAACCTAAGTCATCCCCTGCGAGGGCCTAGGGCTAGTAATAACTAGGTCACACTGGAGTATTACACTGTTATGACATCTATACACTCTTCGGCATAATACCTAGTACTGAGTGGAAAGACCCAGCCTAACCTGTCGGGTCGACGTTTCACGGGATGGGGGTGGTATTTCATGGGAGTAGAAAGTTTCGCTCATGCAATACAAACAATCTCGCATTTCAGCGTGGGAAGCATGTTATCAAGCCTAGGGTACTATATGGTTTTAGCTGGGTTCGGCATTCTGTTATCAATCTTCCTGGGTCTTGTCGCGTACGTGGTCATAAAATTCATCAGGAGAATAGGCGAGATGACACCGTTACAATTCATCTTGTTCATGGCCGCTTTCGGATTGGGACTGATAGTTGTGGGTACACTACTTCCAGGCTAGCACTTTTTCTAAAGTTGCAGATTGCTTAGATACGAATTACCCTGTCCTTTGATCATCCTGTCGGATAACTAGAAACCCAGAGATCAGGATTAACGCGGCCCCGATCCATTGAACTCGCCTCCATTCCTCTTCGAATAGAAGCACTCCGAGTACTATAGCTATTACAGGTTCTATAAGGCTTAAAACCGAAGCCTTGGAGGCTTCCACTTTCCCTAAACCATGCACATGAAGAAGGTAGGGTATAATGGTAGCGCCTATCGCAAGGTAGGAGCCATAGACAAATTCTAGACCCGTGGGAACATGGTTCGGTATAGCGATAAGGGTTACTGGGATCGCGGATACCACGACGGCTCCGAGGCTGGCTTCCGAAGTTGATGATCCATAACGTTTTGCCGTACGGGCGAAAACGATGTATGCAGCGTATGATATTCCGGCACCCAATCCTAGTAGAATTCCTATGGTGGTTGTCCCGGAAAGTACTGCGTTAGGACTGAATATTAGTATGACACCCAGAAAGCCTGCAAATGATCCGATTATAGAGGCTATAGCTGGTTTCTCGCCGAGTAGGGGTGAAAGCATTGTTACCCAGATGGGAGCAGTATAAAGTAGAACTGCAGCTAAGCCTACTCCTATCTCTTTTACTGCAAGAGGATATGTTATGTAGAGCGGTGCAAGGCCTCCGAGCCCTACCAGAAAAGACCATTTTCCGATAAGATTCTTCTTTGATATAACCATGAATACCAAGATAATTAGTCCTGCCAGTAAAGGACGTAGTACTATGAGGGTCCATTTATCGCATCCCGCGTTGACACCCTGCTTGTATGTAACGCCGTAGGTTCCCCATAGCGATGCTGCCATAACTATGTAGATTTCCCCTTTTGATTCGATCGTCATATGGCGTCCCGCCCGACGCTCCTGACCTCCTCGGTGTCTTATGGCTGATTACCGGATAGATTACGTTTAAATAATAAACCTCTATCAGCGATATGTATCTGGTGGTGATATATGATCACCGAGACCATACGGAAGCGTCCATGGGTAATCATACTTATATGGATAATAATAGCTGCAATGGCAACACCTCTCTCGGCAAAACTAAACAACGTAGTAGAGACGGAAACAACATCCTTCCTACCAGAACACGTCGAAAGCATCAAAGCTAGTAAACAACTTTCCGAGCTACAGGGGAATAATACGCAAAACACTGCTGAACCATCATTCATGATATTGGTCCATGGTGTCCCGGTATCATTGGATACATATTACAAACTAAAGCCCGCCTATAGGGACATTAACACGACCAACTTCCAAGTATTCAGTTGGATAGACCTAGTTGGTATGGTAGAAGAGAACCTCACGACAGGCATGACACAGGCGTTAAACGGTACGATCCAAGCAATAAACTCTACCCTCCAGATAAACCAGGCCTACAACAAGACAAGAGAAGCTCTTAACATGACAGCATTAATGATAGCTGGTATAGACAAGGGCTACACTGGAGCAATACAAGGACTGAGACAGTTACACGAGACCCTACCCCAACTCCAAGACGCCCAGCAAGCACTGATATCTTCCTGCAACGATATACTACCTGCTATCACTTTCACCTACTACAACATTGTACGTACCGAGGCACTCCTCGAAAACCTAACCACAGCCTACCAGACAGGGAACCTGACCCAACAGGATATTGCAATAGTATTATCCAATTCCAACCTAACGGCTCAAGGTATACCGCCACTAGACCCCCAGCTTGTTGCATTCGTATTTCAACAAACACTCCTAAACGGTGGACCAGTCAATTTCAACAATCAACTAGCATCTGAAATGGCGGGAGAAATAACCTGGCAGGCAATACAATCTACGTTACCCCCCCAAGAAATAAACCAGACAATGACGATATTCAATATCACCCAACAAGTCTTCGAGCAAGCAGTCACAATACAGCCAGATCATAGGCAAGCAATACTGTCAGCATCGGATCTGGCCACCGGGCAATTACAGCTTTACCAGGCGCTTCTTACAACCGACGATCAGATCCGGCCCGTACTGACAGAAGCATTAATTACGGGTATCAGCACAAGTTTACCCGAAGAAGCAACACAGCTTTTGAACATGACATTAACGACAACCTTGAATCTCGGCTGTACCAACCAATCAGCACCCCAAGCCTTAAGGAACGCTTTACAACAATACATCTCGTATATGGGATTTCCCGGTGATCCAAGTGAGCTAGCGGAACAGGTCATTACTGGGGACATCAATAACACGATGATACTACAAACCGTAATCCAGACCGCTATACAGGAAATAAACACAACGTCGACCAATTTAACAGAACTCCTACCAATACTTCAACAGATGATACTTACATATGATCCCAACGCCACAGGAACGTTAACGGATGAAAACCAGGCACTTGCGACGGCGGCCATAATGTTACTCGTAAAGCAGGGACTTCCAATCCAACAAGCCGAACAAATAGTGTCCAACACGCCATTAACCCTACACGATCTAACATTCACGATACTAAACGAGACCCTTGGCTTGATGGCAGGAGAAAAAGCCCAGACGCTATTAGAAACGCTGGATCAGGCAGAACTACTAGGTGTACCCGAACAAAACCTCCTCAACGCGATGCCACAGCTCATGACACCAATGCTAATGTCCCGAGCCAACATAACTCAGGATCAAGCTCAAGCTATAGCGGCCCTGGCTATTAGCGTTTACCAAGGACAGACACCTATGGTGAACGCTGTGGAACAACTAGTTAACAATACGCTTAAACAGATATTCCCCTCAATAATCGAACCGCTGAAAGGACTACTAATAGAGGCCAACCAGTCTGGCTTCATAATATCATTACAGCCTAAACACGATAACCTTGACCAAAACGTCGAGGCAGCAAAAACAATCAAGGAACAACTAACTCAGCAATTAAAGAGTCTGGGCTACACTGATTCAAAACTATTACTTGGCGGCAACGATTACATGGTATACGAGATGAGACACGCGGCCCAGAAGGATATAGAGCGTAGTGACAGGCTAAGCATGATATTTGTAATTATAGTCTTGGCAATACTACTAGAAAGCCTAGCCGCCATATTCCTACCCTTTATAGGCATAGGGATGGGTCTAATATTGGGTATGGCGTCGGCATATCTACTAGCAAATGCAGGAATAATAGATGTAACAACACATTCCAGGACAATAATGTTCACGACAGGCCTAGGACTAGGTATAGACTACGCGGTATACGTGTCAAAACGCTTCCGTGAAGCAGTAGCAGAAGGCTTCCACCACAGGGATGCTGCAGCCCACGCATTCTCAATGTCCTGGAGGCCAGTCATAGCAGGCGCCACCACCGCATCCATAGGATTCGGAAGCATGCTACTAGCAACCGATTTCCCATTCATATCCAGCATAGGCAGCGCTGCACCACTAACGATAATAGGCGTAATGTTAGTCAGCATCACTTTCATACCAGCACTGCTAGCTTATGTAGGAGAGAAAAAATGGTTCTGGTGGCCAAGAAGTCCACATACCGGAAAAGGTGTCAAAAAGAGTCGATTCCATAGACCAGGAAAGTTTGTTACCTCACGACCACTTATACTGATAGGGATAGTGATTCTGATAACGATAGGTGCAGCTGCCGTAATGACCAGCTTTCAGGGAAGTTATGATATGGCGCTAAACCTACCGAGAGACTCTGAGAGTGCTGAGTCGTTGCATCTGTTAAACACACAATACGATGCCGGCATTCTTTACCCAGTGCTGATAGTGGCCTCTGACCCCCAGACTGCCGTTCAGGTAAATCATAGCGTGTCGCAACTGCAATGTGTTGGACGTACGGAAGTATTAGACGGATACCAGGGACGCGTTGTCCGTGCAATAATGAACGTACAGCCGTTGTCTCATGAAGGTATCGAGTGTGTCAAGGAGATCCGGAATGTGGCCCACAATATTGACCAGGAGAGTCTGGTAGGAGGAATGAGTTCGGTTAACCTGGATCTTAGCATATTGATAAACAATATATTCTACCACAAAGTCTATCCTGTAGCAATAGTACTGATGTTCATAACACTTCTAGTAGCCTATGGTGGCCTAGCTTCAGCCATAACTGCAGTGCTAAGCGTGGTTCTAGCTGCCTATTGGGGTTCGGCCCTCACAGTATATGTTTATCAAAACATAATAGGAGAGGATGTTCTATGGTACCTACCGGTTATAGTATTCACCGCTATACTCGGAGTAGGAATGGACTACAATAGCTTCTATCTAGCGAGGGCGCGTGAGGAATGTGAACAAATGTGTAGCCCCAAAGGAGTACTCTCGTCTATAGAAAAGGGTACACCCACCGTAATAGGGCTAGCCACAATTATGGCAGGTGCATATGCAGGCTTAGCATTGACAAGTAGTCCAGGATTATCACAGATGGGTCTAACTCTGGTAGTTGGAGTCTTATTAGCAGGGTTAAACGCCTCATTAATATTAACGCCACCAGTGATAGCATACCTGAAGGAGCATGCGTGGTGGCCTAAGAAACCAGTGAAAAGGGAGTGAACAGGTTGGAAGACGTGATGCGAGGAAACGATCCCCTGAAATACCGTCTCCGTTTTCTTATACTCTCACTCCTAGCTATCAAGCCCAGCCATGGTTATGAACTTTCAAGGAAAATCGAGGCACTTACCCGTGGAAGAATAAAGGGTAGCCCTGGCAGCATGTATCCTCTCCTTCGAGAACTGCGGGACGAAGGACTCGTAGAGGAATACATAGAGATAGTTCAGGGTAGAGCAAAGAAGGTTTACCGCCTAACAGCTCATGGCGCAAAACGGCTCTATAACCAGCTTAATGTAATATATGACATTACAAGCACCTTTCTCCAAATAGCCGCCAAGGCACGTGAAAGCCTCGCTACTATGTTCAAGGATTTGCCTCCTAAGGAAGAATGTCCAGACCCCGAGGCGATCAAAAAGCTAAACACTCTCAGGGAAATGATCGAGAAATACATAGATTATATCAATGATAGAATGGAAGAATGTAAAAACAAAGAAAAGAAGAACGAAGAGGATTTAAGCTTCTAAACCTAAACTTGGTTCCCCCACTCATTAATGAATACGGCCTCTCTAAGCGAAAGACGATTTTCCTTCTTTTTATCCTCCCCGGCCAGGCCTACAGGGATGATCGTTTCCAGCATATAATTCCTCGGTGTCCCTATCATCTTGGCAAGCACATTAGGGTTAGCCGGCGTATACGTTAAAGATGCTAACCCCTTCTCCTCTAGGGCCAGTAATAGATACCCTATTGCAAGCCATGTGCTCTCTCTGGCATAAGGCTCTCCCCGTCGAGAGAATACTGCTATCAAGTAAGGAGCTTCGCTCAAGAAAGGTTTCTCCCATGTAATGTTCCTTTCACGGAGCCATTTCCTGAACCACTCTGGAAGACTCCCACTTTCATGGAACCTTTTCTCCCAAGCCTCAGAAGCCTCCCGTATCCTCATCTTGGTCTCCGAGTCACCTATCACAACGAATCTCCAAGGTTGCCTGTTAGCACCTGAAGGAGCCTGAAGTGCAGCCTTTATCGCATAGAACACGTCTCCGAGGGGAACAGGTGTAGTCATGAATTTACGTATACTTCGTCTCTTAGAAGCAAGCTCTAATACTACCCCATCGGGAATCAAAGGCTACCTCCCTCGACCTCAGCATCATTATCGTTACGTAATTATCAATAAGTATACCTGTTCTGCCCGTAATAAGTCAACTCTACTCTACGATAAATATGGATTCCCCTTTCTTGTCAATAATCGGATTTCCCCAGGTAGTGGGGGTTTAACGATGAACCGATCCCCCTGGCCTTACGATAAAAAACCCTTGCTAGTATTCTGGGAGACAACGAAAGCATGCTTACTCAAATGCATCCACTGTAGGGCAGAGGCCATCAAAAAACCCCTTCCCGGTGAATTAACGACAAAGGAAGGGCTCCGTCTACTCGAGATGATAGCAGATTTCGGTAAACCTTCACCTATCCTAGTATTCACGGGCGGAGATCCGCTAATGCGGGAAGACATATGGAAGCTCCTTGAATACGCGAAAAACCTTGGTATACGAACTGCGATAGCACCTAGCGTAACACCACTTCTAACTCCTAGTGTAATCGACAAACTGTCAAACTATGTGAGCGCTGTAAGCCTTAGCCTAGACAGTCCATATCCAGAGGTACATGAAGAAATAAGGGGGATTCACGGTATCTGGGAGAAGACGCTAAAAGCGCTTCTACAGTTCCGGGAGAACGGAGTCCGCGTTCAGGTAAACACTGTTGTCATGAAAAAGACGGTCGATGGTCTGCCTGAAATGGTGAAACTTCTCCTCGATAATGATATCAAGACATGGGAGGTCTTCTATCTAATACCCGTGGGTAGGGGAGACCGTAAACACGATTTAACACCCGACGAGTGGGAGGATGTAAGCCACTTTTTGTATGAGGCAAGCAGATACGGTTTACGCATAAGAACAGTCGAGGGACCAATATTCAGAAG